>DATFSB010000282.1:0-14818 GCA_035262825.1 Gemmatimonadales bacterium
CAGATGGACGCGGCCGACACGCGGATCCGCAACGGACAGGGCGGCTACAACTGCGGGGTGTACGTCGATCCGAAGAACCCCGACCTGGTCTACGTCTTCAACACCGCGTCGTACGTCTCGCGCGACGGCGGCAACAGCTTCACCGGCTTCAAGGGTGCTCCCGGCGGCGACGATCCACAACAGCTGTGGATCGATCCGACGAACGGACAGCGCATGCTGCTCGGGCTCGATCAGGGTGCGGTCGTGACGCTCGACGGCGGTACGACATGGAGCTCGTGGTACAATCAGTCGACGGAGCAGGTCTATCACATCGCCGTGGACAATTCATCTCCGCCGTGGGTCTACGCCTCGCAGCAGGACGCCGGCGCGATCCGCACGCGGCTGCGCGGCAACCAGGGAGCCATCACACCGCTCGACTGGAGCCCCGTGCCCGGGTGGGAGTGGGGCAGCGAGGCACCCGATCCCCTCAATCCCAACATCGTGTATGCCACGGGAATCGGCGTGTTCAAGATCTTCTACCCGAGCGAGCAGTGGATCAACGTGAGTCCGAACATCGATCCCGGTTTGAAGGGACGGACCGCTATCTCGCAGCCGATCGCCTTCGCGCCTTGGAATCCACGCCAGCTGATCACCGGTCTCAACTTCCTGGTGGCGTCGACGGACGGTGGTGTGCATTGGGTGAAGCTGTCGCCCGACCTCGGCTTTCCCAGGGACACGGTGCCGACCCCGGATTCCCTGCGCGGCCGCCCCGGCTTTCTCGTGGGTGGGGCGATCCAGTCGATGGCGTTGTCGACGGTCAAGCGCGGCGTGATCTGGGTGGGCACGAACAACGGACTGATCAAGCTGACGCAGGACGAAGGGAAGACCTGGGATGACGTGACGATCCCCGGCATACCGGGCGTGGCCAGCCGCGCCGACATCCTCGCGATCGAGGCCTCGCACTTCGATCCACGCACGGCGTACGCGGCCGTCAGTCTGATGACGACGGGTGACTACACCCCCTACTTTTATCGCACGCGCGATTCAGGGAAGACGTGGTCGCTGATCACGAGCGGCTTCGCGACCGGCCAGCCCAGCGGCTCGTTCGCGCGCGTGATCCGCGAGGATCCGAAGCAGCGCGGGCTGCTGTTCGCGGGGACGGAGAGCGGCGTGTACGTCTCGTTCGACGACGGTGACCATTGGCAGCCGCTGCAGCAGAACCTGCCCAACACGTCGTACCGCGACATGGTGGTGCACGGCAACGATCTCATTGTGGGGACCTACGGCCGCGGCCTCTGGGTGCTCGACGACATCTCGCCGCTGCGGCAGATGACGGCCGCGGTCGCGAGCGAGCCGGTGCATCTGTTCACACCCGGGGAGGCGACGCGGCTGCGCCGCAATGTGGGCAACGACACGCCGTTCCCTCCCGAGGTGCCGCACGCGCTCAACCCGCCCGACGGTGCGCTGATCTACTACTCCCTGGCGGCGCCGCCCGCCGGCGACGTCACGCTCGACGTGCTCGATGGGAACGGCATCGTGGTGCGCCATATGACGAGCGCACCGGCTGCCCCGGTGAAAGAGGCTGCGCAGCCGCCGGAGCCGAATTTCTGGCTCGCGGCGCCGCAGCCGCTGCCCAAGGCCGCGGGGTTGAATCGCGTGAGCTGGGACCTGCGCACCGACAACCCGCCGGCGTTTTCGCACAGCTTCGAGATCAACGCCAACCCGGGGCTCACACCGGCCTCGCCGCTGGGGCCGCTGGTCCCGCCGGGGGCGTACACGGTGCGGCTCACCGTTGCCGGCAAGACGTACAGCGCTCCGGTGGCGGTTGTGAATGACGCACGCTCTCCTGCCATCACGGCGGACGTCCAGGCGCAGTACGGACTGCAAGCGAAGATCCTCGCGGGGATTCGGGCGTCGTGGGACGGCTACCAGCAGGTCGCTGCGGCGCGTGCCGCCGCTCTCGTCGACACGGTGTCGACGCTGCCGGCTGTTGTCGTGACGGCGGCGAAGTCACTCGACTCGACGCTCGTGGCGGTCGGCGGCAATCCCGAAGGTGGACGCGGCTTCGGAGGATTCCGGGCTGGTCCGCCGCCCCCGCCCACGTTCGTCGGCGTGAACGGCACACTCGGTGGCCAGGTCAACGCTCTCGAGACGGGCGACATGGCTCCGACACCCTCGATGCACGCGGCCTACGAAGCGACTTGCCGCGATCTCGCGACGGCAGCGGCGACCTGGCGCGGCATCAACAGCCCCGGCGGGGCGATCGAGACGTTCAACGTCGTGGCGACGCGCAACAATCTCAAGCCGGTCGCAGCGACCGCGGCGCCGGTCGCCGCCCCGACATGTGCGAATCCGGTGCGTGCCGCTCTTCAGAATCGTGCGGCGCGGAACCCGAGCGCGCCGGGGAATCAGCAGGAGGAGGAGGCCGAGGAGGACGGCGACGAAACTCCTTGAGTTTACGCGGTGTAGTCCGAAGTCGTACGTGTCCGTGTGAGCAGAGGACCCTAGTATAGAGGTCCCATGAAGCGCTCCGCGCCTCGGAAGGTGCCCAAACCCAATGCTCCGAAGTCGAAGGGCGCGGAGCTGCTGCGAGCGGTAGTCGACTCCATCCCCATGGGCGTGCTGGTCTGGGGAGTCGACGGCTTGCTGCAGTTCGCCAACCGCCGGGCGGTCGAGATCGCCGGCCGGCCATTCGAGCCCGGCCAGAGCCCGGCCGAGATCGTCGTCACGCACCGCATCATGCGTGCGGGGACGGGTGAGCCCTATCCCACCGCGCTCTTCTCTTCACGCCACCTCCAGACCGGCGAGCCGACGCCCTTCACCGACGCCGAGATCCAGCACCCCGACGGCCGGCGCCGCTACGTCGAAGGGTGGACGAGCCATGCGGTCACCGCCTTCGCCGACGTCACCGACCGGCGCAACGCGGAGGCGATCAGCGCCGCGGACTCCCGGGTGCTCGAGATGGTCGCCGCCGATCTTCCCCTGGAGCGGATTCTCGACGCCCTGGTCAAAGCCTTCGAGGCGCTGGCCGACGGCATGCTGGCGTCGATTCTGCTGCTCGAGGACGGCGTGCGGGTCCGGCACGGTGCGGCTCCCAGCTTGCCGGAGGCGTGGATCCGTCTCGTCGACGGACAGGCGATCGGCCCGAACGAGGGGTCGTGCGGCGCCGCAGCCTACCTCAAGCAGCCGGTGATCGCCGCCGACATCGCCACCGATCCGCGCTGGGTGAAGTACCGGGACGCCGCGCTCGCGAGCGGTCTGCGGGCCAGCTGGTCGGTGCCGATCATGGGCCCCGACCAGACGGTGCTCGGCACGTTCGCGCTCTACTTCTCCGAGCCGCGAGAGCCGACGCCGCAGCTGATCGACCTCACGACCCACGCCAGCCACGTGGCCGCGGCCGCGATTCAGCGTCACCGGGATCGAGAAGTGGCGCGCGCGAGCGAGGAGCGCGCCCGGCTCATCGTGGAGCACGCGCTGGATGCGAGCGTTCTCATGGACAGCGACGGGATCGTGACCGGCTGGAACGCGCGCGCGACGGCGATCTTCGGATGGACGCTCGAGGAGGCGGTGGGCCGCAAACTGGCCTCTCTCATTATTCCGGTCCCGTACCGCGCTCAGCACGAAGCGGGGCTGCGGCATTATCTGGAGAGCGGAGTGGGGCCGATCCTCAACCGCCGCATCCAGATCACCGCTTTGCACCGCGACGGGCGCGAGTTCCCGGTCGAGCTGTCCGTCACGCCGATCAGGAGCAGGGACCGCCTGCTGTTCAGTGCGTTCATCGAGGATATCTCCGCGTCGAAGCAGGCCGAAGAGGCGTTGCGCGAAAGCCAGGAACATCTATCGCTGGTATACGACCACGTCGATGATGTCCTGTTCCATCTCCAGGTCGAGCCGCAGGGCTACCGTTTCGTGTCGGTGAATCCCGCCTTCACGGCGGTCACCGGCCTGGAGCAGCACCAGGTGATCGGGAAGCTGGTGCAGGACGTCATCCCCGAGCCTTCGCGCACGCTGGTGCTCGTCAAGTACGAGGAGGCGATCCGGACCCGGAAGACCGTGCGCTGGGAGGAAACGACTCCCTATCCCGCGGGCACCCGTCACGGCGATGTGGCCATCACCCCGGTGTTCGATCCCCAGGGGCTGCCGAAATACCTGATCGGCTCGGTGCGGGACATCACCGAGCGGCGCCGCATGGAGGAGCAGGTGCGGCAGCTCCAGAAGCTCGATGCGATCGGCCAGCTGTCGGGAGGCATCGCCCACGACTTCAACAACATCCTCGGCGTCATCGTCGGCGTCGGCAACATGCTGTTGCAGGACGTCACGGAGCCGGATCAGCGCGGCCAGATCGACGAGATTCTCCACGCCGGCGAGCGCGGGGCCGCGCTCACCCGCCAGTTCCTGGCCTTCAGCCGCAAGCAGGTGTTGCAGCCCGAGATCCTCGATCTCAACGCCGGGATCAGGAACCTCGAGAAGATGCTGCGTCGCCTCATCCGGGAGGACATCGCGCTGACGCTGTCGCTCGACCCGGGATTGTGGCGCGTGAAGGCCGACCCGGGCCAGATCGAGCAGGTCGTCACCAACCTGGTCGTCAATGCGCGCGATGCGATGCCGGGCGGCGGCCGGCTGGGCATCGCGACGTCGAATGTCGAGCTCGATGCCGCGTTCGCAGAGACGCACGTGAGCACGGTTCCGGGACCGTACGTGCGGCTCGCGATTTCGGACACCGGGCACGGGATGGACGAGGAGACGCAGAAACGCGTGTTCGAGCCGTTCTTCACCACCAAGGAAGTGGGAAAGGGCACCGGGCTGGGGCTCGCGACCGTCTACGGCATCGTCAAGCAGTCGGGCGGGAACATCTGGGTGACGAGCGCCCCGGGGCAGGGCACGACGTTTACGATCTACTTTCCGCGCTCCCTCGAGGAGCTGAGTGCGACCCACGAGCGCGGTGGGCGGACCTCCGGTGGGCGCGCGCTCGGCGACACGCACATTCTTCTGGTCGAAGACGAGCCGGCGCTGCGGCGCGCGATCGAGCGGATGCTCACGCGCCTCAAGTATCGGGTGACGGTGGCGGAGAGCGGGGATGAGGCGCTCGACGCCGTCGCGGCGCATCGTCTCAAGCCCGATGTGTTGATCACCGACATGGTCATGCCCGGCATGAAAACCGGCGAGCTGGTCGAGCGTCTGCACGCGATGCAACCGAAGGTGCGGGTCCTGCGGATGTCGGGGTATGCGGCGGAGGAGGTCGCTTCCCCGGCCGGCGCGGAACCGGGAATGCCGTTTCTCCGCAAGCCGTTCACCATCGACGAGCTGTCGAGGTCGATCCAGGCCGTTCTGGATTCGGCCTCCTAGCTTCAGGAAATGGTCTTGCGGATGGCGCGGGCGCTGAGGGCAATCAGCACGGCGCACAGCGCGAGCAGCTCGGCCACGTGGGGCCAGAGGTCGGTGAAGCCGGCGCCCCGGATGATGATGCCCCGTGAGATCGCGATGAAATGCGTTGCGGGGAGCAACGTCGAGAAATAGCGCAGCAACCGCGGTAGCGAAGCCAGCGGAAACACATAGCCGGAGAGCAGGAATGCCGGCAGCAGCACGAGCTGGGAGCGCTGGATCGCTTCCATCTGCGTGTCGCTGCGGGACGACACCAGCAGTCCCATCGCGAGCAGCGCGAACAGGTAGACCACGGACAACGCGAGCAACAGCACCAGGCTGCCGTGAATCGGTACGCGGAACGCCAGCGCCATGATCGGCAGCACGATGAGCATCTGGGCGAAGCCGAGCCCAAGGTAGGGGAGCAGCTTCCCGGCCATCACGGCGGCGGGGGAGGCCGGTGTCACCATCAGCTGCTCCAGCGTTCCCCGCTCGCGCTCGCGCACGATCGAGAACGACGACAGCAGCGTCCCCGAAAACGTCAGCAGAATCGCGATCAGCCCGGGGATCAGGAGATTGGCGCTGCGCGAATCGGGGTTGAAGAGCAAGAGCGGCGACGACACGAGGGGCAGGCCCGTGATGCCGTATTTGTGCGTGATCGCGTCGAGCGATTGACTGAGGGAAAGACCGTTGACGGCGGCCAGGGTTTGCGCCGACACGGTGGCGTCGGAGCCGTCCACCAGCACCAGAAAATCGGCGGAGCTGCCGTCCACGCGCCGCCGCGCGAAATCGGGAGGGATCTCGATGCCCACCGAGGCGCGGCCGGCCACGATCTCCTCCCGCAACGCCTGGCGTGACGGCACGTCCGTCACGACGTCGAACAGGCTCGTGTTCACGAAGTCGGTGATCAGCTCCCGGCTCTCCGCTGTGCGGCTCTGGTCGAAGATCGCCGTAGGGACATGACGCACGTTGGTGTCGATCAGCCCGAACAGCACCAGCTGAAACACCGGGATGAACAGCGCGAAGCGCAGCGTGCCGCGGTCGCGGGCCATCTGAATCGCTTCCTTGCGCAGGATCGCCCAGAAGCCGCGCATCATGCGGCCGCCTTCTGCAGCTTCGTCAGCCGCACGAACACATCTTCGAGCGCCGCGTCGATGGGTCGGGTCCGGACCGTCAACCGGGCGGCGGCCTCGAGATCGCGGGAGATGCGGGCGTCGGGTACCGCGGCATCGATCAGGAGATGCAGGGCGGTGCCGAAGATGGTGACGTCTTCGACGTACGGGAGATCGCGCGCGTGCCCCATCACCGCCGCCACGCCCTGCGCGCACTCGGCTTCGACGCGCCGCATCCCCGCGGGCGTGACCTCCGGCAGGGCCACGAGCTGCGCCGGCGTGCCCATCACGAGGAGGCGGGACATGTAGAGATATCCCACCGTACTGCAGCGCTCCGCTTCGTCCATGTAGTGGGTCGTCACCACGAATGTCACGTCCTGGGCCGCGAGGCCGAACAGCAGGTTCCACAGCTCGCGCCGTGCGACCGGGTCGATCCCTGCCGTCGGCTCGTCGAGGAAGACGACGCGCGGCTCGTGCATCAGCGCCGCGGCGAGGGACAGCCGCTGCTTCCACCCGCCCGACAGCAGACCGGCTCGGCGCTCGCGGTACGGCTCGAGATGGGTGAGCCCGATGGCCCACTCACGGCGCTCGCGCCGGCGGGCCCCTCGCAACCCGTAGACCGACGCGAAGAAATCGAGGTTTTCGTTCACCGATAGCTCCTCGTACAGCGAGAACTTCTGCGGTACGTAGCCGATGCGGCGGCGAATCGCTTCGCCTTCGCGACGCACGTCGAGTCCGTCGACGGCGGCGTCACCCGCGCTCGGCGCAAGCAGGCCGCAGAGGATGCGGATCAACGTCGATTTACCCGACCCGTTGGGGCCGAGCAGTCCGTAGATCTCGCCGCGCCGCACGGAGAGGGAGACCTGATCCAGGGCGCGGAACGTTCCGAAGTCGCGCGACACCGCATTCACCACGATGCTGTCGAGGCCGGCCATTTACGGCTCCAGCGTCACGCGCGCCGCCATACCGGGCTTCAGCTCCGGCGTAGGCGCGATCGCGATCTTCACGCCGAACACGAGGTCCGAGCGCTGGTCCACGGTTTCGATGTTGCGCGGCGTGTACTCGCCGCGCTCCCGGATCTCCACAACCTTGCCGGAGAAGGAGCGGTCCTTGAACGTGTCCACGCTCAGGGCCGCGCCCTGGCCGATGTGCACGCGCCCCAGCTCGGGCTCGGGGACGTACACCCGCACCCACAGCTGGCCGGTTTCGAGCAGCGTCAGCATGGGCTGATTCGGCGCCACCAGATCGCCGGGGCGAAGATCCAGCGACTGCACCACGCCGGCGGCCGGCGCGGTGACGACCGTTTCCTGGCGTTGCCGCTCGAGGTAGGCGAGCCGGGCGTCGGCTTCGGCGACCGCTGCACGAGCGGAGGCGAGATCCTCCGGCCGCGTGCCGCGCTCCAGCTCCTCGAGCTGCGCCAACTTGATCGCGGCGGCCGCGGCGGCGTTGTCGTAATCACGCTGCGCGACGGCGTGGTCGGCGAGCAGGTCTCCGAGCCGCCGCCGGTCCGCCTCAGCATTCTGCCAATCGACGCGGGCGCGCTCCTTCTCTTCGGCGCGTGGGCCCGCGATGGCGAGCGCGAGGCGCGCCCGGGCCTGGTTGCGCGTTCCCCGCTGCTGGCCGATCTGGAGATCGAGCAGATCGGGCTCGAGCGTCACGAGCGGCTGCCCCGCGATTACGGTGGCACCTTCATCGACCTGAACCAGCGTGACGCGCCCGCCGACGAGTGACCCGACCTGCACGTCGCGCGCTTCGATCGACCCCGAGAGGATCAGACCCAGCGGGCGCCGTCCGCCGGCGTAGGCGTGGACCCCGAACGCGCCCGCGACGATGAGCAGCGCGAGCGGCGCGAAGATGCGGAGCCGCTTCAAGAGATTCGACGGCGGGCCTGCGGTGTCGACAGGCGTGCTGCTGGCCATACGCGAGGTGAGCATCCCTCCGAGCCGGATCGCCGCGAACCCCACCGCCAGGTGGAGCACCCGAATGATCCAATGCAACGAGCCGGGGAGCAGACGCACCTGGGTCATCCCGAGGGCGGGAACGCCGACCGCCCAGACAATGGCGATCGTGACGAGGGGGAGTGGAGCTCCGCCTCGCGCCGCAACGATCGCCAGGGCGAGGAGGGCGAGAGTAAGTGTGACGCCGAGCACCATGTGCACCGGGATGACGGCCGGGACGTGGGCAAACCAGAACAGCAAGCCGAGCAGGGCGGTCGCGCCCCCGGTGATGCGGATCAGGATATTGAGAATTCTGGCCGTGGTGTTCATCTGCTGGCGCCTCCTTTCCAGCGCCCAGTGGATCACACTGATGACAAGGAGGCGGGTCGATTTGTGACAGGCGGGCGTTACCTCGCGTGCTGTGTGAGGGCCTTCAGCTTGTCGGGGTTGCCGATGGCGTAAATCGTGTGGATGCGATCGCCGCGAATATCGAAGATCAGGGCGGCGACCAGCGAGCCGCTGACGTACGAAATGAAGCCCGGCTGGCCGTTGATCTCGGCGAACCGCACCACCCGTTCCTGCGCGGCAAAGCGGCGGGCGAAGTTCAGCACCAACCGTGCCACCGATTGCGCGCCATGAATCGGCTTCAAGACCGCTCCGGCCGCCTTCCCGCCGCCGTCGGGCCAGAGCGTGATGTCGTCCGCCAGCAGCGCCAGCAGGCCGTCCATGTCACCGGCGCTGGCCGCGGCGCTGAAGCGCTCCATCAGACGCTCCGCCCGCTCCGGGCTCGCGGTGTACCGCGCCTCGGGCGAGCCCACGTGCTTCTTGGCGCGCGTCAGCAGCTGGCGGCAGTTCGCCTCGCTCTTCTCCACAATGCGCGCGATCTCGGGGTACTCGAAGTCGAACACTTCGTGCAGCAGGAAGACGGCGCGCTCGGTGGGCGACAGGCGCTCGAGCAGGACGAGAAACGCCATCGACAGGGATTCCGCGAGCTCGACTGGACCCGCGGGGTCGGAAACGTCCGGCCCGCCCGTCACGAGCGGCTCCGGCAGCCAGGGACCGACGTACGTCTCGCGACGGGCGCGGGCCGAGGTGAGCTGATTGATGCACAGCCGGGTGACAATGGTCGCGAGGTAGGCCTGGGGAGATTGGATGGCGGCATGGTCGGCCTCCTGCCAGCGCAGGTACGCGTCCTGGACTACGTCTTCCGCATCCATCACGCTGCCGAGCATCCGGTAGGCGATGGAGAAGAGCAGCGGGCGGACAGCGGTGAAAACCTCGGCTGAGCGATCGGTCATTTGGCGTTCCAGAATAATGACCGGGGAAGGTGCCGATTTGTGACAGCTGCAACCCGTTGAGCGGCCGGTCTATCCAATGACCGACCCTCCCAAGGTGCCGCCATGTCCCTGATCCGGCAGGACGTCGCACACGCGGTCCGCGCGCTCGGCCGCCGGCCTTGGCTCGCCGGCGTCGCCATCGCCACCATGGCGATCGCGATCGCCGCCAACAGCACGATGTTCAGTATCGTCTCCGCCGTCCTGCTCCAGCCGCTGCCGTTCCCCAAGCCGCGAGAGCTCGTCACTATCGACTCCCGTTCGAGAACGGGATTCCTCGTGTCGACCTCCGTGCCCAACTATCGCGACTGGCGCGATCGCAGCCGCAGCTTCGCGGAGTTCGGGGCCTACAACGGCTGGGACATGACGCTCACGGGCGCGGGGCCGGCGCGCGTGCTCGAGGGCCGCGCCGTGGTGGGCGACTTCTTCGGGCTGCTGGGGCTGCAGGCGGCGGTGGGCAGAGTCCTGACGACGGCGGAAACCGCGGATCATGCCGGGATGCCGGCCGTGGTCGTGCTGGGCAACAACTTCTGGCGACAGCAGTTTGGCGGCGATGCGTCAGCGGTCGGCCGCACCATGACGCTCGAAGGAGTGCCGTACGCGATTATCGGGGTGTTGCCTCCAGGTGTGGGGTTCGACGATGCGGGAGTCGAGATCTACTTCCCGATGGGATCGCTTCCCGGGTTGCCATGGGATGATCGCGACTCGGGCTTCGGCATGCGGTCGTTCGCCCGGCTCAAGCCGGGAGTCGATATCGCACAGGCGCGGAGCGACCTCGACCGGGTGGGGCGCGACATCCACGCCAGCGCGCCCACGGCAGCGCTGCCGGAGATCCGCTCGCTGACCGAGTATCTCGTAGGCAACGTGGAGGGGCAGCTCCGCATCCTGATGGCCGCAGTCGCGTTCGTCCTGCTCATCACAGTGGCGAACGTCGGCAACCTCCTGATGGCGCGCGCCGAGGAGCGGCAGCGTGAGCTGGCGGTGCGGGCGGCGATCGGAGCGGGGCGGGGCGACCTTGCCCGCTTACTGCTCGTCGAGGCGGTCGTGCTGGCGCTTGCCGGCGGAGCGGTGGGGATCGTACTGGCGTTCGCGGCGTTGCAGCTGCTCGTGCCGCTCTTGCCGACGGACCTTCCGGCATTGCTCGCGCAGCGCGTGCACCTCGACGGGACCGTGCTGGCGTTCGCGGTAGCGGTCACCGTCGGCGCCGGGATCCTGGCGGGCCTGGGGCCCGTGGTCCGTTTCGCCCGGCGCGGGAGCGGGACGGCGCTCACCGCGGGAGCGCGCGTCAGTGCGGGACCGAACCGGCTGCGCTGGAGTCTCGTCGTACTCGAGGTGACACTCGCGGTCGTGGTGATCGTCGGCGCCGGGTTGATGGTGCGCAGCCTGAATCGTCTGGCCGTTGTCGACAAGGGATTTCAGGATACGGGCGTGCTGACGGCGGCGGTGGGCGCCGGGTCGCGCGGAGACTCCTTGCAGTCGTGGCGGGCGTTTTATGGAGAGATACGCGACCGCGCCGCGTCGCTACCCGGCGTGCGGATGGCGGCATTGACGATGCTCGTGCCGTTGTCGCAGCGCTCCTGGGAGTTCCGGATCCATCCGGCCGGGGTGCCGGTGCTCGACGCCACAGGGCAGTCGGTGCTCTACAACATCGTCTCTCCGGAATACTTCACCGTGTTTGGAATTCCTCTGGTACGGGGCCGCGGATTTGCGCCGAGCGATCGCAACGGGGCGGCGCTCGTCACGATCGTGGATGAGACGCTGGCGCAGCGTTTCTGGCCGGCCGTCGATCCGATCGGCCAGCAGGTCACCTTCGAGAAGGACAGTGCCGGCGCTCCGGTGTACCGCACCATCGTCGGTGTCGTCCGCAACGTCCGCCATTACACGCTGCGGGCCCCCTCCCGGATCCAGGTGTACGTACCGGCGCAGCAGACGGCGCGGCGCTACGGCATGACGCTGCGGCTCGCGCTCAAGACGTCCGTTCCGCTCGCGCAGGTCGTGGGGCCGCTGCGGGCGATGGTCACGCAGGTCAGTGCCGAATCGCCGGTGACGCAGATCGAGACGCTGACCGAGTACGTGGATCATGCCCTGGCGGTGCCGCGCGCGATGACGCGGGTGCTGGCGGCGTTCGCCGCGATCGCGCTCGGTCTCGCGGCGCTGGGCGTGTTCGGTCTCGTGTCGTTCGACGTGAGCCGGCGTCTGCGCGAGATCGGGATTCGAGTGGCGCTGGGTGCGTCGGCGGCGGGCGTCGTGGCGTGGGTGGTGCGCCGAGCGCTGGGGCCGGCGCTCGTGGGTGTCGTGGCGGGGCTCGTCGCCGCGGCGTTTCTCACCCGGGTGCTCGCGAGCCTGCTGTTCGAGGTGAGCCCGTTGAGCCTGCCGGTCTACGGCATCGCCGCGGCGAGCCTTGGCGCGATCGCGATTCTCGCGGCACTGTTGCCGGCGCGCCGGGCCACTCAGGTGAATCCGGTGATGATCCTGAAGGAGGAGGGCTAGGGGCTACCTCCCACCCGCGCGAGAGGTTCCTTTCCACACTCCGACGATGGGCGACGCGGTCGCGTCGCTCTTCCCGAGCCGGCCGAGGCCCAGCACGTCCTCGACTGTGCGAAGCAGGCTGTAGTGATCGTAGCGCGTATCGGAAGTTGAGCCGGGACGAACGCTCGGGCCCCAGAAGCTCGTGTAGATGTGGTTGGTACCGTCTTCTTTCTCCGCCTCGTCGAAGGTCACGACGAAGAGGAGCTTGTTGGTGAACCGCGGATCGCGCAGCAGCGGTCCGAACGTTCGGGCGAGCCAGCGGTCCGCGTAAGCGACGTCGGTATCGTGGCCGTCGTTCTTTTGATTCGGGACGTAAAAAGAGTAGTTGGGGAGATGCCCGGTTGCGACGTCGCGAGCGAGCTCCGTGGCGTTCACGACCCGGTCGCGACAACGCTCGGGGTTGTTCTGGATGTTCTCGAAGCTCAGAAACGGGACATGCTTTCTCGCGAAGTCCCCCGACTCCTTCTTCAGGAAGCAATCACCAGGGTAGTCTTCGGCATACGTCTTCCAGCTCAGACCCTTTGCCTCGAGCAGATCGCCGATGTGGCGGACGGGTAGAGTCACGGGGTCGTTCGAGTCGACGCCTCTCAGCGTGCCGGCGGTGAGCGCCACGTAATTCGGTTGGGACGGGTGGGCCACCGCGTGGAAATTGGACAGCAGGGCGCCCTCGCGAGCCAGCCGGCCGAGGAATGGCTGGCTCGTCGCCTCGGCGAAGTCGGTGTTCTCGAGCACGACGATCATGACGCGCTCCACCGGAGCAGCGTTCTGTGGCGGCATCGATCCGGCGCCGGTCACGGCAAGAGCGAGCAAGGCCGTCTTCTTCATCATTCACAGACCTCCACTGAGAGGTGGCTGGTACGTCTTCTGACGCAAATTCCACGCCTCTTGGGGTGGTGTCGCGCGCGGTTCGTGGAAGGCGTTGCCGCTCGTGAAGTTTGCGCGTCTTCTTCCCCCACGTGGGCACTGCCGGCAATTCGCCTCGCTACATCATGCAGCATTTCGACTCCATGGTCCTGAACGGGGAGGGACGAACTAAAAGGAGCCCAGGGGTGCGAAGCTTCCCCTAGGCTCCCTTTTCGGCAGATGGGTCGTCAGGGCACGGTTGTCGAGACCGGATAGAAGCGGAATTGGGCCAGTTTGAGCCCGTTGTTGTCGTAGTTCCAGAAGTAGTTTATCAACCTGCTGTCGAACAGCGGCACCCGGCAGGAAGGTCCGGAGCCACATGTGTAGACGTACAGCATTTCCTTCGACACGTTCGTGAAGTCCTGGTTCCCGTGAGCACTGAGACTCACCTGGAATACGGAGCAGATCGTGTCCGTCGGTATGGCCGGGTCGACACCGCAGGTCGTGTTCGTCGCCGCGCCACCGGGTATACCAAGCGCGCGAACGAAAACGGAGTAGACCGTGGTCCCGCTATTGGTCGGATCCGGGTTGGGCAAGGCGAACGAGGCTGAGCCGTCCGTCCCATTGGCATCGAGCACGTTGAAGCCGACGACGCCGGCACACGCGGTACCAACGCCGGACTCACACAACAGGATCTTGGTGTTCCCCACGAGCGACACAAAAATGACATGGCCGTTGCTGCCGGTCATGTCCGCTGTTTTGCCCTGCGGTACACCGATCCAGTTGAGGTTGTAGTGGGCGCCCGTGGGGGCTCCGTTGCCAAAGCCGAACACCGGCGGCATCACGAGATCCGGAGCTGTAGCCTCGCGACACGCGACGAGCGTCACGATGGCCAGCACAGCGGCAATTCTTTTCCGGGGCATATGATTCGCCTCCCGGCGGGCACCGCAGATGCCCGCACGCTGATTTGCGGTGATGGATGAGGCTGGCGGGGGCGACGAAAATAAAAACGCCACCAGCACGGTCACTCGCTGGCGGCTCGGCCGGCAAGGCGAGGGAAGGCCCTCGCCGTAGCCCCGTAACTCTGCGACACTGCCTTTCGGCGGTTGTGCTCTGAGACAGCGGGTTTATACGAACCGTCGCGCGGAACGGCTGCGCGACCGGTTCGAACACACTCTAGAAAATCCCGTTCCGAGCGTCAAGATGTCAGTTTCTAAACACGGCCCGCGGTTCCGAGCTGGTGTGAGCGATGTCACACGACGAATGGCAGCACGACATTCGTGTCGGTGGCCTCGGCGCTCTGTCGCCCAGCGGTCATCCGCATTTGCCGTAGGGCGGATCCGTGTAGGGCTCGAGCGCGCAAAACTGGCTCAGGCAGTCTGAGCTCTGGAAGCAGAATGCGCCGGGGCCATCCTTCGAGGGCGCCGAAAGGATCTCCGGTGCGCATCGTAACGTGGCAACCAGGAGGGACCCGACCAGCATCCATTTGATCGCCTGCTTCATCCACCACTCCGCTCAGGTACGTCCGCAACATCGCCAGCCGTGGTCAACGCCAGGTTAAGCGGCGCCTCTGGGGGCGAACCGCCCCTCCCTGTCGCAAAAACAGCCTTTCGGTTGCCTTCGGTTTTCCCCATCATACAGGCCGGCCAACCCAGGCCATGGGAGGTGGCGGTTCTATGGAGTCCTACCTGCCGCACGGGTATTGCTATCTCTGGCAGCCCGG
>DATFSB010000283.1:0-2697 GCA_035262825.1 Gemmatimonadales bacterium
CACCCACGCCGAGCCGACCGACAGCGCGCCGAACGCGAACGCCAGCCCGACCAGAATCGCCGGCCCGGACCGGTACAACGCTCCCTTACGCACCTGCCGGAGGGGTGAGCCGTTCGGTGCCCACGTAGGGAACGAGCGCCGCAGGCAGCGTGACGCTGTCGTCGGCGGCCTGATGCGTTTCGAGCAACGCCGCGATCGTACGCGGCAGCGCGACGCCCGAGGCGTTCAGCGTGTGGACGAACTCCGGCTTCTCGCCCTTGGCGGGGCGAAATCGGATTCCCGCCCGCCGCGCCTGGAAATCGGTGAAGGTCGAAGCACTCGACACCTCGAGCCACGCGCCGACGCCCGGTGCCCACGCTTCGAGATCGTAGGTCTTGGCAGCGGAGAACCCCAAGTCACCCGCCGCCAATGCCACGACCCGATACGGCAGCTCGAGCAGCTGCAGTACCGTCTCCGCATGACGCGTCAGCTGCTCCAGCTCGGCCGCCGCGTCGCCGGGCCGCACGAAGCGCACCAGCTCCACTTTGTCGAATTGATGCACGCGCAACAGGCCGCGCGTGTCCTTTCCCGCCGCCCCCGCCTCCCGTCGCCAGCACGGCGTATAGGCGGTGTGAGCGATCGGCAGGCGCGCCCCCTCCAGAATCTCATCGCGGTAGAGGTTCGTGAGCGGCACCTCGGCCGTCGGCACCAGATACAGGTCGTCCTCGGCGGTGTGGTAAGCGTCCTCGGCAAACTTCGGGAGCTGACCGGTGCCCTGCATCATCTCGCGCCGCACCACGAACGGCGGCTCCACCTCGACGTATCCGTGCTGGCGCGTGTGCAGATCGAGCATGAACTGCAGCAGCGCCCGAACCAGGCGCGCGCCGGCGCCCACAAACACGGGGAATCCCGATCCGGCGAGCTTGGCGCCGCGCGGCAGATCGAGCAGGCCGAGCCGCTCGCCGATTTCCCAGTGCGGCTTTACATCCGCGCCGGCCGGTCGCGGCGCGCCCCAGCTGCGCACGATGACGTTGGCGCTCGCCGGTCCTTCGGGAACGTCCGGGAGCGGAAGGTTCGGAACGTAGAGCGTCTTGTCCGCAAGCGCGTCGTCGAGGGTGCGCACATCGGCCTCGGCGGCGGTGATGCGCTCGCCCAGCGCGCGGCGTTGTGCCACGACGTCGGCGGGCAGCGCGCCCTTCTGCTTGACGAGCTGCGCGTCGGCGCGTGAGGCCTCGTTGCGCTCCGCTTTGAGCTTGTCGAGCTCGGTGACGAGAGTGCGGCGCCGCGCGTCGAGCGCCAGGATGTCGTCGAGCTGCGCCGCGACGGCGGCGTCGCCGCGGCGCGCGAGCGCCGCCCGCACCTGAACGGGGTCGCTGCGCAACAGCCGCAGGTCGATCATGCTGCTATCTGGTCGGGTTGCCCGGTTCGAGGCTGCGGTAGCCGCAATTCTTATTCGCCAGGACCTGCATCGTGAGGCTCTTGGCGACCGTGTCGATCGCCAGCACCTGCAACTTGGCATACAGGAACGAGAAGGACCCGGTAATGGGACACGACGTGGCACGAGAGTGCACCACGGCCACCGTCCCGCTGTCGATGCGGACCGGCAGCGAATCGACATAGGCGCCGCCGGGAACGACGGTAATCGCATCGAACGGCGCGGCCACCGTGTCGATGCCCGATCCGATCCCGAGGTGGAGGGCGCCGGTCGGCAGCAACACCGCAGCATTCCCGGACGTGATGTTGAACGCGAAGTCGAAACTCGACGACTGGTCGGTGCGCACGACAGACGCCGTGGAGATGCTGTACGCCGACGGCAGCTGGAGCGCCGTGCCGTCGAGAGCGTAGAGCGTCACGGTGTCGACCACATTCGCAAGGATACCGGGCTGCAACCCGGTATCTCCACAGGCCGCGACCGTCAGAAGCCCGAGTGCGAGGGAGGCGAACGAAGCGCCGGTGAGACCGCGGGACATCGTTGCGGGAAGATATCCCGGCGCCGTGAAGCGATCAACCCTTAACCGACTATCACTGCTTGACTTCCCTTATCGCGCGTCCTAGCTTCGCGCGCGTATGCCGACGATCCGGGAGCTGGTGCAGGCGATCGCCCGCCGGGACGGCGTCGACGCCGTCGTCGTCGTCGGGCGCGACGGGCTGCCGATCGATTCCGCCACCGGCAACGGCATCGACTCCGAGAGCGTCGCCGCCGTCCTTCCGGCGGTGATCCGCGGCATGACCGATCTGGGCGGCGCCGGCGGCCGCGGCGAGTTCGCTACCGCCGTCCTCGAATTCGCCGTGGGCATGGCCGTCGTCGCGGTGCTCCACTCCGACGCCCTGCTCGTGATTCTGGTGCGGCCCGACACCAACGTCGGCACGCTGCTGTTCGATATCCGACGCCATCGCACCGCTATCGCCGGCTTGCTGTAACCCGAGCGCAGGCATGGTGACCCGGCGACTCCTGGTGGTGGACGACGAGCCGCACATCGGCCTCCTGCTGCAGCTGCAGCTGGAGTCGCGCGGCTACGAGCTGCGGCTGGCGCGCTCGCTGTTCGAAGCGCGCGGCGCCCTCAAGGCCGATTGGGGCCCGCCCGACGGCATCCTCCTCGATATCCACCTCCCCGACGGCTCGGGGGTCGACCTGCTGCGCGAGCTGCGTGAGCGGCCCGCCACCGCCAAGATCCCGGTGCTGGTGCTGACCGCGGAGGGCGAAGAGCGCGTGCTCGC
>DATFSB010000284.1:0-5133 GCA_035262825.1 Gemmatimonadales bacterium
ACGCCTTTTTTATTCTCCCCACAGCACTCACGATCCCGGTAAACATAGCCGCCGATCCAAGACCAATAATGTATCGGGCCCGAGCGGGCGTCGCTCCACCGGCGTCCAGCGCGGCGCTTCTTCGAGCCCCGAATCGGCCACCCCGGGGAATGCCGGAACACCGCCATCGCCGAGCCACACGGGCGATTGCAGCCAGTAGAGCCGGTCGACAAGGCCCTCGGCGAGCAGCCCCACGCCGAGCGCCCCACCGCCCTCGACGAGCACTGATTCGACGCCGGCGCCGCGCAAATCCTTGAGACCGTCGCCGATCGAGCGCGGCCGGAAGACTTTCACGCCCGCGGCCTCGAGCCCCTTCACGTTCTTGGCGGGCGCGCCCTCGGAGGCGACGACCCACGTCGCCGGATCGCCGGCGGTGCGCACTAGGTTGGATGCGAGGTTGAGCGTTGCGCGGCGATCGAACACGACGCGCACCGGCGCGCGACGCGGCTGCAATCCGCCACGCACCGTGAGCAGCGGGTCGTCGCGCATCGCCGTCGTGCCGCCCACGGCGATAGCGTCGAACCCGGCGCGAAGCCAGTGCGCCCAGTCGCGCGCCTGCGCTCCCGAGATCCACTGCGACCGGCCGCCGGAATCGGCGATGCGGCCGTCGATCGAGGTCGCCAGCTTCAGCGCCACGAAGGGGCGCGACTTCTCCTCGCGCACGAACAGGAACGGCGCGTTCTGCGCCGCCGCGGCCTCGGCCAGCAGACCGACTTCAACCTGGATTTTCGAGTTGCGCAGCTTCTCGACCCCGCCCTGCGCGATCGGATCGGGATCGCGCATCGCGATCACGACACGCGCGATGCCGGCTTCGCGGATCGCGTCGGTGCACGGCGGCGTCTTGCCGTAATGGGTGCACGGCTCGAGCGTCACGACGAGAGTGCCGCCCTTCGCCTTCTCCGCCGCCGCCCGCAACGCCACCACCTCGGCGTGTGCATCGCCGAACTCGGCGTGCCACCCGTCGCCCACCACGAGTTTGTCCTTCAGCACGACGGCGCCCACCAGCGGGTTGGGCGACACCCGTCCCCACCCGCGTCGGGCCAGCTCGATCGCGCGCTGCATCGCGCTGCGTTCCAGGGCTTCATTGGCCACTAGAACCCCACCCTCAACCCCACGCCCCCGAATAAGTGGCCGGACTTCGGATCGAAGTCCGCGAAATTCGTGGTGAACGTCTGGTTCGTGCCTCCCACATACCCGGCTTCACCGGCGAGTTGCAGTCGCGCGAGCCGCACGTCGGCATCGAGAAAGACGATGGCGCGCGTCGTGGCGACATCGAACGGCCCGGTGTCCCAAAAGGCGATGCCGCCGAATCCGAAGCCGGTGTCCTGGCCTGACGCCCGGATATGCGAGTGATAGTGATCGAATCCGAGACCTACGCCAGCGTCCCAGAGACCGAGACGCCACCCCGCCTGAATCCGCGCGTTGGTCGCCTGGAGGTTGGCCGAGAACTGATAGCGATTGGGCTGCGTGGTATCGGGCGGATCGCCGTAGCGGACCTCCGGCATCCAGCGGCGCGCCACGCTGATCGTCACGCTGGGGAGCGGCAGCGCGGGTTGCAGCGCCGTAAAGCGTGCGCCGATGCCAAGGCCGAGCGCGACGCCGCCGAGGTGCGGCGCGTTGCGGCCGACCGTCAGGCCGCTCACGAGACCGGTCGGCAAGAGCAGCGTCGACCCGAAGAGATCGAGCCGGCGCCACACGCCGACACCGGCTTCGACGATCGGCGCCGGGATCAGCCCTGAGTAGATCGACCGGATCGAGGCCGCCGTCGAGCTGTTGGCGTCAGGAATGGATGCGCCGACGGCGTTGACGCGCGTGGTGATGCTGAAGTGTCCGGTGCCGAGTGTCGCGCCGCCGAGCAGCGTTGCGCCCCCGGAGATCACGATCCCCGCGAGGGGTTGGAATGCGCGGGCCGCGTCGACCGCAACCTGACACCCCTGCGTTCCCGGACTTGGAACGAAGGAGGCGCACCGGGCATACTGCGCCGCGAGCGGCGCGGTCCCAGGCAGCGCACCGGAGATGAGCAGGATCAGGACTGCACGCGGCGGCGTCATCGCTCGGTAAACCTGACTCCTCTCTTCCCGGGCACGATCTCGCCGATGATCCATGTCTTGATCAGCGCCCGCTCCGCGGTGCGGCGCACGTTCTCGACGTCGTCGCGGCCCACCACGGCGATCATCCCGATCCCGAGATTGAACACGCGCCGCATCTCGGCGATCGACACGTGGCCGCCGCTCTTGAGCACGCGAAACAGCTCCGGCCACGCCCAGCTGCCGGCCCCGACCACCGCCTCGCACCCCTCGGGGAGCACGCGCACCAGATTGCCGGCGATCCCGCCACCGGTGATGTGCGCCAGGGCGTGGACCTGCGGAAGCACCGGGGTGATCGCCGCGGCGTAGCTCGTGTGCACTGCGAGCAGCACGTCGGCGACGGAGGCGCTCGACTCCGGGAACCGGTCGCCGACGTCGAGCTTCAGATCGTCGAACACGATGCGCCGTGCCAGAGTGTAACCGTTGGTGTGCAGGCCGCTCGAGGCGTAGCCTATCGCCACGTCTCCAGCGGCGACCTTGTCCCCGTGCAGCGCAGCGTCTTCCTCCACGACTCCGACGATCGTCCCCGCCAGGTCGTAGTGCCCCTCAGCATAGAGGTCGGGCAGCTCGGCAGTCTCACCGCCGGCGAGCGTCATCTCGTGCGCCTGGCAGCCGCGGGCGATGCCCTCGACCAGCGCGGCGGCGACCTCGGGGACGAGCTTGCCGCTCGCGATGTAGTCCATGAACGCCAGCGGCGCCGCGCCGTGCACCAGGATGTCGTTGACGCAGTGATTGACGATGTCTTCGCCCACCGTGTTGTGGATCCCGGCCCGCGCCGCGACGAGGACCTTCGTGCCGACGCCGTCGGTCGACATCACGAGCACCGGTTTCTTGTAGCCGGTCGGCACGCGCACCATCCCGCCGAACCCGCCGATCTTCCCGAGCGAGAGTTTGGTGCGGGTCTGCGCGACGAGGGCGGCGATGCGGCGCTTCGCGTCGTCGGCCGCGTTGAGATCGACGCCCGACTCGGCGTAGCGGTCAGTCGAGCTCAAAGTGCACCAGGTCCTTGAACGCGCGCACGCGGGCACGCACGTCGGCGGGCTGGACCTTGTCGAAGCCCTGGATCCCGAACGCCTCGACGGCAAAGCTCCCCATCGCCGCACCATACACCATCGCGCGCCGTAACGTCTGTGGCGACGTGTCGTCGACACTGGCGAGGTAGGCCATGAACCCGCCGGCGAAGGCGTCGCCTGCGCCGGTGGGATCGAACACCTCCTCCAATGGATAGGCGGGGACCTTGAACGTCCCTTCCTTATCTACGAGCAGCGCGCCGTGCTCCCCCTGCTTCACGACGACGCGCGTGGGACCGCGGCCGAGGATCCATTGGGCCGCGCGGTAGATGTTCCAGTCGCCTGACAGCTCGCGCGCTTCGGAGTCGTTCACCATCAGGATGTCGATGTGGCGCAGCAGCTCGAGCAGCAGGTCCTTCTTCGAGTTGATCCAGTAGTTCATCGTGTCGCAGGCGGTGAGCTTGGGGTGCTTCGCCTGGTCGAGCACGCCGAGCTGCAAGCCGGGGTCGATGTTCCCGAGGAAGACGTATTTCGCCTCCTGGAACTTGGCGGGGATCTTGGGGCGGAAATGGGCGAACACGCCGAGCCGCGTGTCGAGTGTCTCACGGCTCGCCAGGTCGTAGGAGTATTTCGCCTTCCAGCGGAACGACTCGCCTTCGACTTTCTCGACGCCTGCGAGATCGACGCCGCGCTGCTCCAGCGTTTTCAGCACGCCGAGGGGATAGTCCGAGCCGATCACACCGACCACCTGCACCGGATGCAGCAGGGCGCCCGCGGCGGCGAAGAACACCGCCGAACCGCCGGGGGCGTCGGCGGTCTCGCCGAAGGGGGTGGCGACGGAGTCGAGCGCGATCGAGCCGACGACGAGAACACTCATGGGTTACATCCGGTCCGGGGCCGAGACACCGATGATGGAGAGGCCGTTGGCGAGCACTTGGCGGAGGGCACGAACGAGGACGAGACGCGCCGCCTCTTCGGGCTCATTCAAGACACGGAACTTGTTGTACCAGGCGTGCGCATGACCCGCCAATCCCTGCAGGTATCCAACGATCGCGTGCGGGATGCGCTGTTCGGCTGCGTGGCGAACGAGAGTCGGAAACGCCTGGAGATCCTTGATCAGCTCAATCTCCAGATCTCCTGTCAGCACCCCCAGGTCGACCCCGTCAGAAGTGGCAGACTCCGGAGCCCTGTCAGCCACGCGGAAAATGCTGCTTAACCTGGCGTGCGCCATCTGTACATAGAAAACAGGGTTCTCCTCCGTCTGCTTCTTGGCGAGATCGACGTCGAAGACGAGGTGCGTATTGTAGTGCCGCATCAGCAGGAAGAACCGCACCGCGTCGCGCCCGACTTCATCGATCAGCTCGCGCAACGTGAGATAGCTGCCGGCGCGCTTGGAGATCTTCATCTCCTCCCCACCCTTCATCACCGTCACCATCTGGTGCAGCACGTATTCGGGGTACTGCGGCGTGATTCCGATGTCCATCGCTTCGAGACCTGCATGCACCCGCTTCACCGTCGAGTGGTGGTCGGCGCCCTGGACGTCGATGGCGACGCGGAAGCCGCGCTCCCACTTGCCGGCGTGATAGGCGACGTCGGGGACGAAGTAGGTGTAGTCGCCGCCTTTGGCCGCGCTCTTCTTCATCACGCGGTCCTTGTCGTCACCGAAGTCGGTGGTGCGCAGCCAGAGGGCGCCCTCTTCTTCGAATGTGTGCCCTGCCGCCACGAGTCGATTCACCGTCTTTTCGACGCGGCCATCGGTGTACAGCGACGACTCGAGGTAATAGACGTCGAACTTCACACCGAAGGCCTGCAGGTCCTGGTCTTGCTCCTTTCTCAGCTCCGCCACGGCGAAGACACGAATCGCGTCGAAGTCATCGCCCTTCGCGTCCTTGGGGTGCTCGGCGACGTAGCGCTCGGCGATTTCTTTGATGTACTCGCCGTGGTAACCGCCCTCGGGGATCTCGGAGCCATTGATGCGCGCCTGGACACTCTTCGCG
>DATFSB010000285.1:0-4674 GCA_035262825.1 Gemmatimonadales bacterium
GACTCGGCGCCGGGCACGGGCCGCTCAACCATTTCGTGCCGGCGCCGCCCCGACCGCCGACCGAAGGCATGTGACCACAGGAGGCGCACCTTGTCCGCGGGATTTTTCGACCAGGTCAACCGGCAATTCGATCGGGCGGCGGCGTTCACGAAGCACGACCCGACGCTGCTCAGTCAGATCAAAGCGTGCAACAGCGTCTACTACGTCAGTTTCCCGGTGCGGCGCGACAACGGCACGATCGAGGTGATGCACGCGTGGCGCGCCGAGCACAGCCAGCACAAGCTCCCCACCAAGGGCGGCATCCGCTACAGCCCGGACATGTCGGATGACGAGGTGATGGCGCTCGCCGCGCTGATGACCTACAAATGCGCCATCGTCGACGTGCCGTTCGGCGGCGCCAAGGGCGGCGTGAAGATCGACCGCCGCCTCTACTCGAGCGGCGAGCTGGAACGCATCACACGGCGGTTCACCTTCGAGCTGGTGCGCAAGAAGTTCATCGGACCGGGCGTCGACGTGCCCGCCCCCGACTTCGGGACCGGCCCGCAGGAGATGGCGTGGATCGCCGACACTTACGTATCACTCGCGGGCGGTGAGCTCGACGCACTCGCCTGCGTCACGGCGAAGCCGCTGGCGCAGGGCGGGATTCGCGGCCGCACCGAGGCGACGGGCCGCGGCGTCTACTACGGCATCCGCGAGGCGTGCGACACCGCGGACCTCATGAAGGCGCTGGGACTGAAGAAAGGCCTGAAGGGGAAACGCGTAGTGGTCCAGGGACTCGGCAACGTCGGATACCACGCGGCCAAGTTCCTCCAGGAGGCGGGCGCGATCCTCGTCGGGCTCTCCGAGTACGAGGGCGCCATCGCGCGCGAGGCGGGACTCGACGTCGAGCAGGTCATCGCGCACCGCAGGGAGAAGAAATCGCTCCTCGGCTTCCCCGGCGCCACCGACCTGAAGCAGTCGGCCGACGCCCTGGAGCTGGACTGCGACATCCTCGTTCCCGCGGCGCTGGAGCGCGTGATCACAGCCGACAATGCCGCGCGCATCAAGGCCAGGATCGTCGCCGAAGCCGCCAACGGGCCCACCACCATCGAAGCGGAGGACGTGCTGTTGCAGCGCGGCACGTTGATCCTTCCCGACCTGTGGCTCAACTCGGGAGGCGTGATCGTATCGTATTTCGAGTGGCTCAAGAATCTCTCGCACGTCCGCTTCGGCCGGATGCAGAAGCGCTATGAAGAAGGAGCGGCGCGACGCATCCTGGAGGCCGTGTCGCAGTCCACCGGCAAGGAATTCACCGAACAGCAGATCGGATTTTTCACGGAAGGGCCGGACGAGGAAGACCTGGTGAACTCCGGCCTCGAGGAAGCGACCGTGTCCTCCTACCAGCAGATCCGCGAGATCCAGATGCGTCACGGGGCGGACAAAGTGAGCCTCCGCACCGCGGCCTTCATCAGCGCAATCGACAAGGTCTCACGAACCTACGAGGAGATGGGCATCTTTCCATGAAACAGCTGCTGATCGTCCGGCATGCGATCGCCGAGGACGCCGCCGAGTACGCGCGCAACCATCCCGACGACGCGGGCCGGCCGCTGACCGCCGAGGGGAAGAAGAAGATGAAACGGGTGGCCGAGTCGTTGCGCGCGCTCGTTCCCGACATTCAGTTGCTCGCGACGAGCCCCTTCACGCGGGCCGTCCAGACGGCGGAGATCCTCGGCGCGGCTTACGACGGCCTGAAGCCCGTCGTCGTCCCCGTGCTCGCCCCCGCCCAATCCGCGGAAGCCGTGACCAGCTGGCTCATCGGCGAGCGGCGCCACGACACCGTGGCGATCGTGGGGCATGAGCCCGGGCTCGGCCGCGTGGTGAGCTGGCTCCTGGCACGGAGCGAGCGGTCGTTCATCGAGATCAAGAAAGGAGCGGCGTTGCTGTTGTCGTTCCCCGATGCCGTCGATGCGGCGGCGGCAACCATGCTCTGGTCGCTGACACCGGCGCAGCTCCGGGGACTCGAGTGACGAGCCTCCCCGCTGACCTCCTGGCGCGGCCGGCGGCGCAAAGCGTGCGACTGATCGCGCTGGGCCATCTCGAGGACGCGACCGGAGCCTTCGAGCGCACCGGCGACACCGACGACGCCATGGCGCTGCACGATTTCCGCGTCGCGTTGCGGCGGCTGCGGACGACGCTGCGCGCCTACCGGCCGCTGCTCGAGGACAGCGTCCGCGGCAAGCCCCACAAGCGCCTCGGCGTGATCGCCGAAGGAACAAACCGCGTGCGCGAAGCGGAGGTGGCGCTCGAGTGGCTGCGCCCTCTCGCCACCGGGATGACGCCGGGCGAGCGGGTCGGCCTGCACTGGCTGGTCGAGCGGATCGACGCGCGGCGGGCGAAGGACCTGGAGCGGTGCCTGCGCGACACGCGCCGCTCGTTCACCGCGGCGGCGCGCAAGCTCCACAAGGGACTCGCCGCCTACCGCCAGGTCGTCCAGACCGAGCCGTCGATCAGCGACGCGTCGTTCGCCGGGGCGATGCGGTCGGCGGCGGTGGAGCAGGCGCGTGCGCTCGACCAGCTGCTCGGAGAAATCCAGCACACCGCGGACGAGGCGGCCCATCGCGCCCGCATCGCCGCCAAACGGCTGCGCTACGTCGTGGAGCCGGTGCGCGGCGTGCTCTCCGGTGCCGCCGAGCTGATCTCGCGCCTCAAGACGATCCAGGATCTGCTGGGAGAGCTGCACGATCTGCAGGAGCTGGAGAAGGTCGTGCGTGCAGCGGTCGGGATGGCCGCCGCCGAGCGCGCCGAGCAGCTGCTCGATGCGACGCTGGCGGAGCCGACGCCGGGGGGACGGCCGCCGCGCCGCCGCGGCCGGCAGTCGGGGCTCGTGGCGATCGCGAAACGGATCCGGATCCGCACTGCGGACCTGTTCGCGACGCTGCGCAAGGAGTGGCTGGGGAGCAAACGAACCTGGGCGAAGGACGTCGAGGCCCTGATGCCGGCGGCCGCACCGGCCGCTGCGGGAGTGCCGGTTCCCGTTGCGGCGCATGTGGTGCGCCGCTGGAGCGGGCGCCGTCCAGCCTAGTCGGGAGTCTGCTTTTTCCGGGCGGGCGCCCGTGACCCGGGTCGCTTCGGTCGCCGCGCCGCGGCCCCCTGCCCGCCGTTGCCCCCGTTGCGACCCGCCAGCCGCACGATCGGAACGAACAGCCGGTGCGGCGTCTCGCCGACTTCCCGGGCCGACTCGCGCGCCTGTCCCTGCAGCGCCACCTGGGCGCGCACCGCCGGCTCCTCGGCGCCGCGGGCCACACGCTGGTAGCTGCCGTCGGGGCGCTGCTCGCGCGCCTTGACGGTGTCGGTGAGCAGCACCGGCAGGATGGTCTCGACGACGCGCGCCTTCAGCCGCGGATCCTCGATCGGGAACATGACCTCGATGCGACGGAAGAAATTGCGCGGCATCCAGTCGGCGCTCGCGAGAAAGATCTCGGAATCGCCGCCGTTCTCGAAATAGAAGATGCGGCTGTGCTCGAGGAATCGATCCACGATACTGGTCACGCGGATCGTTTCCGACGCGCCGGGGAGCCCGGAGCGCAGGCAGCAAATCCCGCGCACCACCATATCGATGCGCACGCCCGCCTGCGACGCACGATACAGCGCGTCGATCACCGCCGGCTCGACCAGCGCGTTCATCTTCACGATGATCCGCCCTGCCCCGCCCGCTTCCGCGTGCTTGCGCTCGCGCTCGATCAGCGCGATCACGTGGTCGCGCAGGTCCACCGGCGCGACGCACAGCTTGCGCCAATCGCGCCGCTGCGAGTATCCGGTCAACAGGTTGAACATCGCGCTCACGTCTTCACCGAAATCCGGATTCGCCGTGAACAGGGCCAGGTCGGTGTAAATGCGCGCGGTGGTCGGGTTGTAATTCCCCGTCGACAGGTGGACGTAACGCCGGATCCCGTCCGGCTCGCGCCGCACCACGAGCGCCGCCTTGCAGTGCGTCTTCAATCCCACCACGCCGTACACGACGTGCACGCCCGCCTGCTCGAGCTCCCGGGCCCACACGATGTTGTTCTCTTCGTCGAAGCGCGCCTTCAGCTCGACCAGCGCCGTCACCTGCTTGCCGTTCTGGGCCGCGCGGGCGAGGGCCGAGATGATGGGGCTGCCGCCCGACGTGCGGTACAGCGTCTGCTTGATGGCGAGCACCTGCGGGTCGTCGGCGGCGCGCTCGATGAAGTCCACGACGGGGCCGAACGACTCGTAGGGATGGTGCAGCAGGATGTCCTGCTTCCGGATCAGCTCGAAGACGTTGCCGCCGCTCGCCAGCGCCGGCGGCACGCGCGGCACGAGCGGTTCATCGCGCAAGGAGCGGAACCCCTCGAGCCGCTGCAGCGCCATCATGGCGCTGACATCGACGGGACCGGCCACGCGGAACACGTCGCGCTCGCCGATGCCGAGGGCCCCGGTGAGCATCTGGGCGAAGCGCTCGTCGCCCCCGGCCTGGATCTCGAGCCGCACCGCTTCGCCGCGCATGCGCTGGCGCAGCGTGTCTTCGATGGTCTGCAGCAGATCCTCGGCCTCGTCTTCGTCGATCGTCAGATCGCCGTTGCGCGTGACGCGGAAGAACGTGTGCGCGATGACGTTGAACCCGCCGAACAGGTCGCCGAGATGCGCCGCCACGACCTCTTCGAGCAGCACGAAGCG
>DATFSB010000286.1:0-7392 GCA_035262825.1 Gemmatimonadales bacterium
GGTACCGTCACCGCTGTCTCCCGACTCACACTCGCCGTACGGCGCGGCGAAGTCTTCGGCCTGCTGGGACCGAACGGCTCTGGCAAGACCACCACGATCCGGATGCTGTGCGGCCTGCTCGAGCCCTCCGAGGGAGATGCCTCTGTCGCCGGAGTGGACGTGCGCGCCGCGCCCGAGCGGGTGAAGACGCAGATCGGCTACATGTCGCAGCGCTTCGGACTGTACGAAGACCTCACCGTCCGGGAGAACCTCGAGTTCTATGCGGGCATCTACGGGCTCACCGGAACCGCCCGCCGCGAGCGCATCGATCACATCGTCGCCTTCCTCGGGATCGGCGGCAGACTGAGCCAGCTCGCCGGACAGCTGTCGGGCGGGTGGAAGCAGCGTCTGGCACTGGGCTGCTCCGTACTGCACCACCCGCCCGTGCTGTTTCTCGACGAGCCCACCGCCGGCGTCGACCCCGCCGCGCGCCGCAACTTCTGGGGCACGATTCACGAGTTGTCACACGGCGGCACGACGGTGCTCGTCACCACGCACTATATGGACGAAGCAGAGCGCTGCGACCGTCTCGGCATGATGAGCCTGGGACACCTGATTGCCCTCGGCACGCCGGCGCAAGTGGCCGAGCAGGTCGGCGGCAAAACGCTCGAAGACGCGTTCATCATTCTGCAGGAAAAGGACGAGCGCTGATGCGTCGCCTCTGGCCGATGGTGCGCAAGGAATTCATCCAGATGCGGCGCGACCGGCTGACGCTCGGCGTGATGTTCGGCATTCCGGTGGTGCAGCTTCTGATGTTCGGGTTCGCCATCCAGACCGACGTCCGGCACATCCCCACCATCGTCGTGGACGAGTCGCGCACCCCCGAGAGCCGCGACATCGTGCGGGCGCTCGAGAATACCGGCAACTTCCGCATCGTCGCATACGGCAACGACCGCGCGGCGCTGGACGACGCGATCGCACGCGGGCGCGCGCAGGCGGGAATCGTGGTCCCGCAGGATTACGCGCGCAATCTGGGACGCGGGACCACCGCCACGTTCCAGGTGGTCATCGACGCCTCCGATCCGCTGTCGTCCCAGTCTGCGCTCGCCGCGGCGGCCGGCGTGGCGCAGGTGCGCAACCTCGACCTGCTCGCCGCCGCCGCGGGACGGACGACCCTGCCGGTCGAGTCCCGCGTCCGGCCGCGCTACAACCCGGGGCTGCGCTCGGCGACCTATATCGTGCCCGGCCTCATCGGGCTGATCCTCACGATGACGATGGTGCTGATCACCGCGACCGCGGTCGTACGCGAGCGCGAGCGCGGCACGCTGGAGCAGCTCATCGTCACGCCGATCACCAAGACCGAGCTGATGCTCGGCAAGATCGCGCCCTACGTCGGTGTCGGGCTATTTCAGATGACGGCGGTGCTGCTGCTCGGGCGCTTCGTGTTCGCCATCCCGTACGTGGGGAGCCTGGCGCTGCTGTACGCCGTCAGCCTGCTGTACATCGTCGCCAGCCTCAGCCTGGGGTTGTTCATTTCCACGCTTGTGCGGACACAGCAGCAGGCGATGCAGCTGAGCTTCTTCTTCATGTTGCCGAGCATTCTGCTGTCGGGCTTCATGTTCCCCCGCGAGGCGATGCCCGTCGTCTTCCAGTGGATCAGCCTGCTCATTCCCCTGACCCACTTTCTGAAGATTCTCCGGGGCATCCTGCTGAAGGGCGTCGGCGTGGGGCCGATCCTGCCGCAGATTCTGGTGCTGTGCGGATTTGCGGTGGGGCTGATCGGGCTCGCGGTGCGGCGGTTCCACAAGACGCTGGACTGAAAGCAACATCGAATGTCGAATGTCCAATGTTGAATGCCCAAGGGTCCCCATTCGAAATTGGAAATTGGACATTCGACATTGGACATTCGCAGTAGCTTTCAGTCGTGCGCCTGGCTCCCGAATCGCTGCCCCAACGCAAGCGCATGATCCGCTCCCAGATCGTGCGCCGCGGCATTCGCAACCAGCGCGTGCTGGCGGCGCTGGCGTGGGCGCCGCGCGAGTGGTTCCTCTCCCGCGACTTCGAGCCCGACGCTTATCGCGACGGTCCGTTGCCGATCGGTAACGGCCAGACGATCTCGCAACCGTTCATCGTCGCACTGATGACCGATGCGCTCGTGCCGCGGCGCCGCCAGCAGATACTCGAGATCGGCACCGGATCGGGATATCAGACGGCGGTGCTCGCGCACCTGGTGCGCCACGTCTCCACGATCGAGCGGCTCCCCGATCTCCTGGTCGAAGCGGAAGTGCGGTTCGAACGGCTCGGCCTGACGAACATCACGACGAAGCTGGGAGACGGCGCGGCGGGGTGGCCGGAGCAGGCGCCGTTCGACGGCATCATCGTCACCGCGGCCGCGCCGCGCGTCCCCGAGCCGCTGCTGAGCCAGGTGGCGGTGGGGGGACGGATCGTGCTGCCGATCGGCGATCAATCCGAGCAGGAGCTCGTGATCCTGGAGCGCACAGTAAGCGGGTGGCACGAGCGCTCGGGCGGCGGCGTGCGCTTCGTCCCGCTCGTCTCGCGCCTCGCGTTCCCCGCCGAGTCGTCGCCTCCGTCGTGACGATCCGCGCACCGGTCCCGCTGCTCGGCGCGCACGTGTCGACGCAGGGGGGCGTGGCGGCCGCGCCGGACCGCGGCCGCGCGATCGGGGCGACGGCGATCCAGATCTTCACCAAGACCCCCAACCAGTGGCGCGACCCGGTGATCGCGCCGGAGACGGTGCGCGCGTTCCGCGAGCGACTGCAGCGATCGGGCATCGCGGCAGTCGTGGCGCACGACAGCTACCTGATCAATCTCGCGTCGCCGGACCCGGTGCTGTGGGAGAAAAGCGTGGCCGGCTTCACGCGCGAGCTGGAGCGCTGCCGAGCGCTCGGGATAGCGTGGGTGGTGAGCCACCCCGGCAACTACATCGACCAACGCGAGGACGGCATCGCGCGTAATGCGCGAGGCTATGCCGCCTGCCTCTCCCGCGTCGACGGACCGGGGGTGTTGATCGAAGGGACAGCGGGGGCCGGAACCGCCCTCGGCGCGACGTTCGAGGAGCTGGCGGCGCTGCGGGCGGGACTGCCGCCGGAACATCAGCAGCGTGTGGGGTTTTGCCTCGACACGGCGCATCTGCACGCCGCGGGGTACAACGTGGCCGGCGATCTGGAGGGCGTCTGGCGGGAGTTCGACGCTCGCATCGGCCTCGACCACTTGCGCTGCCTGCATCTCAACGATTCCCGGGCGAAGGCAGGGTCCCACCTCGACCGGCATGCCTGGATCGGTGAGGGAACCATCGGACCTGAGGCATTTCGCCGCATCATGTGTGACCCGGAGCTTGGTCGGGTGGTTAAGATTATCGAGACTCCCAAGGGGGACGACGCGGTGCGGCACGATCGACGGATGTTGCGACGGCTGCGGGCCTATGCCCGGGGCCACCGGCCGGCCGGGGTCGACGCGCGGTGACCAGGACCTGGCGCGCCTGCGCCGCGATCCTTCTCGTGTTGCAGGCGACCGCCGATACCGCGGCGGCGCTGCCGGACCACGACGGCCAGCTGGTGGTCCCGTCCAGTCTCGAGTCGCATCACGGCGCGCAATGCGTCCGCGTTCACGACGCGGCGTTATGCGCCCTGTGCCAATATCACGCGAGCCGTCCTCTTCCCACCTCACAGCGACGCCTGCCGCTCGCCTCCGCCGTTGGGCACCTGGTCGGAGACCGCGGTCGTCCCCACGCCCCGCGCCCCCAGTCGCGCGATCGGGCGTCGCCGCCGCGCGCTCCTCCCCTTTCACTCCCCAGCTGAACTCGGCTCGAGTCCTACGCGACTCCGGCCGCCTCGCGACTGTGCCTTGGTCACAGCCGCGCGTTCCCACAATCAGCGGGAGTGAGATCATTCATGAAGTACATGCTATGGACCGTGGGCCTCGCCGCGGTGCTCAGTGTCCCGATCGGGCCACTGCTCGCCCAGCGACCGGGCCCGGCGGCGACGCAGCGTCAGGTCGATTCACTCGCCCTGCAGCTGCGCCGCGTGCAGGCGCGGCTGGACAGCGTGCTGGGCGTGCTGGCGCGGCTGCAGAGCGCGCGGGCCGGCCGGAGCGACACCGGGCTGGCCGCCGCCCGCGCCGAAAGCGTATCGACCCAGGACGACCTTGCGTCGCTGCGCGCCGCCGCGGCGGCGGCGGCCGGCCAAACCGATACAGCGCCCAAACCCGCTCCGGAGCAGGGGCAATTCGTCGGTCGGGAGCGCAATCAGAATCAGCTGAACCCGGAGATCAGCGTCACCGGTGACGTGCGCGCCTACGGCACGGCGCCGGGGGTGCAACGCAACAACTTCGACCCGCGCGAATTCGAGGTCGGCTTCCAATCGGCGCTCGATCCGTACTCGCATACGAAGATCTTCATCAGTTACGAGAACGGCTCGGTGAGTGTCGAGGAGGGGTACGCGTACTGGACCGGCCTTCCTGGACACATCCGCTTCGATATCGGGAAGTTCCGGCAGCAGTACGGCGAGCTGAACCGCTGGCACTTACACGCCGTCCCGGAGACCGAATACCCTCTGGCGATTCGCAGTTACCTGGGGGAGGACGGCCTATCCGGCACCGGGATCTCCCTGTATCACGCGTTCGGTGGTTTTGGAACGCACGAGTTGACGGCGCAGGTGACGCGCAGTGAGAGCGACGCTGAGTTGTTCGGCAGCGGCGCTCGGCCCAGCTACCTCGCCCACTTGTTGAACTTCTGGCAGCTCAGCGGCTCGACCTATTTCCAGCTGGGCGGCACGTACCTGTACGGCACGAACGCCGATTCCGCGCTGCGCACCGGCGTGGCGGGGGTCGACGCGCGCTTCACCTGGCGACCCCCCGAACAGGCGCTGTACCGCGAGTGGACGGTGCGCGCGGAGGTACTGTCGCTGCACAAGAAGTACGGCGCGGTCGGGACGACGCGCCTGGGCGGATACCTCAGCACGACCTACAAACTGAACCAGCGCTGGATCGCCGGCGTCGCGTACAACTACGTGGAATCGCCGATCGACGGCGCGATCACGCGACAGATCATTCCTTCACTCACCCTGTGGGAGAGTGAATGGGTGTTTCTGCGGGCTCAATACCAGTGGCAGAAGTCCGCAACGGCTTCCGCCAGCAACCAGTTCGCATTCCAGGCCGTCTGGGCGATCGGACCTCACAAACACGAGACGTACTAACATGCTCGCACTCATGCTGCTGTTGCACCTCACCGGCCCGCGTCCCGTGACCGTCGCACCGGTGAAAGTCGTCACCTCGCTCACGACCTACGCCGCGATCGCCCGGGAGGTCGCCGGCGATCGTGGCACGGTGAGCTCGATTGCGGTGGGCAACGAAAATCCACACTACGTGCAGCCCAAACCGAGCTTCGTGCCGTTGCTTTCTCGGGCGGATCTCTTCGTCACCACGGGCCTCGATCTCGAGCTGTGGGTCCCTGCCCTGCTCGACAAAGCCGGCAATCCGAAAGTGACGGAAGGCGGGCCGGGCTACGTGGCGGCGTATGCGGGGATCGACCTCCTCGACGTCCCCACGAGCTTCTCCCGGACGCAGGGCGACATCCATGTCTTCGGCAACCCGCACATCTGGACCGACCCGTTGAACGCGGTGCAGATCGCGCGCAACATCCTCACCGGCCTGAAGCGGGTCGACCCGGCGGACGCCGACTACTTCACCGGCCGCGAGAAGGACTTCGAGGACCGGCTGTACAAGTCGCTGTTCGGGCAGGATCTCGTGCAGCTGCTCGGCGGCCCGACTCTCGCCGACCTCGACAAGCAGGGCAAGCTGCTCGAATTCTTGCGCGCCCGGCAATACCAGGGAGCCCCGCTCATCAACCGGCTGGGGGGCTGGCTGAAGCAGGCGTTGCCGATCCGCGGCACCCAGGTCGCCTGCTACCACAAGGAATGGGACTATTTCTCGCGTGAGTTCCAGGTGAACTGCTTCGACTACATCGAGCCCAAGCCCGGGATTCCACCGACCCCGCGGCACGTGCAGGAGATCATCACGGAGATGGAGCAAAAGCACGTGCAGGTGCTGCTGTCAACGAACTACTATGACCGCGACCAGGTGCAGGACGTCGCGCGCCGCACCAATGCGAAAGCAGTGATCGTGCCGTCCAATGTCGGCGGGGCGGACGGTATCAACACGTACTTCGATCTCATGAACCTGTGGGTCACCGAGCTGACGCGCGCCTTCGGCGCGGCGGGCGGCTCTACCGCCAACTGACGGAGACCTCCCCGTGAGCGGACTGCAGCTGATGCTCCCGCCGTTCGTCGCCTGCATGGTGCTGGTCGCCATGCTGGCTTACCTCGGGCTGCACGTCATCGCGCGCGAGGTGATCTTCGTGGACCTGTCGCTGGCGCAGATGGCGGCGCTGGGCAGTCTGACGGCGCTGCTGTTTCACGTCGACCCGGATTCCTCGAAGACGTACCTGTTCGCCCTGGCAGCCACGGCGGTGGGGGCGTTTCTCTTCGCCCTCACCCGCACATCCGCCCGCATCGGGCGCGTGCCGCAGGAAGCGTTCATCGGCATCGTCTACGTCGTGGCATCGGCGGCGGCGGTGCTGGTCGCCAACAAGGTGCCCGGCGGCGGCGAAGCCGTGGAGAAGACGCTGGTGGGCAGCCTGCTCTGGGTCACCTGGCCGCAGATCGTGAAGCTGGCGATCGTGTACGCCGCGCTCGGCGTGTTTCAGTTCGCGCTGCGCCACCGCTTTTTGACGATTTCCTACCACCCCGAAGAGGCAGAGAAGCAGGGATGGAAGATCCGCTGGTGGGACTTCCTGTTCTATCTGTCCTTCGGCGTCGTCATCACGCTGGCCGTGCCGATCGCCGGGGTATTGATGGTGTTCAGCTTCCTCGTGGTTCCCGCCGTCATCGCGAACCTGTTCACCGTCGACCGGCGCCGCATGGCGTTGCTGTCGTGGGGCAGCGGAGCGTTGGCGTCGATCCTGGGATTGTGGGTGTCGTACACGAAGGATCTCCCGACGGGACCGCTGATCGTCTGCATGTACGGCGCGTTGCTCGTGTTCGCGGTCACGATCCGCGTCCTCAGACAGCGCAGCACATGAAGGGTTGGGCGGTAGCGGGCGCGGTGGCCACACTCGTTGCCAGTGTGGTCGTCCGCCCGCCCGCGCTTGCAGCCCAGATGTCGGTGCACGCGTCTCTGGCAGCCCGCTACAACTCCACCCTGGTCCACGATTCCATCGTCATGCCACTCGACGTGCGCCCCGCCATTGGACCGGCGCTGGCGCTGTCGGCCGACCTGCCGCTCTCCGGTCCCTGGCAGCTCGAGCTGCTCGCCGATCTCAGCACGAGTCCGCTCGAGCGACACGACCAGGACGGCTCGACAGCGACCATCACGCGATTATGGACCCTGGGGCTGGGA
>DATFSB010000287.1:0-9944 GCA_035262825.1 Gemmatimonadales bacterium
CATCGGGTTCGACAACTTCGTCGCGCTGGTGAGCGATCCGCTCGTCTGGGTGTCGGTGCGCAACACGCTGCTGTACACACTGCACGTTCCGGTGGCGATGGCGATCGCGCTCACGATCGCGTTGCTGCTCAGGCGCAGTACGAAAGGTGCGCTGCTCGGCCGGGTGGTGTTCGTCCTGCCGTACGCCTCGTCGGTCGTGGCGGTCGCCCTCGTGTGGCAGTGGCTCTATCACCCCGAATTCGGACTGTTCAACTGGGTCGCGGGCGCATTCGGGTGGCGGCCGGTGGACTGGCTGGGTGACCCACACACGGCGCTGCTCGCGGTGATGATCGTCTCCGTCTGGCTGCAGGTGGGCTATCAGATGGTGCTGTTCCTCGCCGGCCTGCAGGCGATCCCCCAGGACTACATCGACGCCGCGCGCGTGGACGGCGCCAACGCCTGGCAGCGATTCTGGCGCGTCACGTTTCCGCTGTTGCGGCCGGTGACGCTGTTCGTGCTGGTCACCGGGATCATCACGTCGTTCCAGGTCTTCACCCTGGTGTTCATACTCACGGGTGGCGGCCCGCTGCACGCGACCGACGTCATCGTGCTCCGTATCTATCGCATGGCCTGGGAACTGTTGCAGTTCGGCGGGGCGAGCGCCCTGTCGGTGGTGTTGTTCCTGCTGCTGTTCGTCGCGACGTGGATCCAGTTCCGGCTGCTGGGACGGCGGGTGGAGTATGCGTGAGCGCTGGCTGGTGCGCGCCACGCGCGAGACCGGGCGGGGCGCCGGCCTCGGACTCGTGATGCTGCTCGGCGTGATCGTCGTGCTGCCCTTCCTCTACATGGTCACGACGTCGTTGATGGACGAGTTCGAAGTGCTGCGCAGCCCGCCGGCCGTGCTCCCCGCCCACCCGCGATTCGGCAACTATGCAGCGGCGCTGACGGCATTGCCGTTCTGGCGTTTTTTCCTCAACTCCGGGATCGTCTCGCTGTGCGTGGTCGCCGGGCAGCTCGCGACGAGCGCGACAGCGGCCTACGCATTCGCGCGGCTGCGCTTTCCGGGGCGCGACCGCGTGTTTCTCCTCTTTCTCTCGGTGTTGATGGTCCCAGCCGTCGTGCTGCTGATTCCCAGGTTTCTGATCGTGAATGCGCTCGGGTGGGTCGACAGCTATGCCGGTCTCATCTCGACGGAGCTGGTGACCGTTTGGGGCATCTTTCTGTTGCGGCAGTTCTTCCTGACGCTGCCCCGCGAGCTCGAGGACGCGGCGCGGCTCGACGGAGCGGGGGAGTGGCAGGTGTTCTGGAAGGTGGTGTTGCCGCTGTCCAAACCCGCCCTGGCCACCGTCGCCGTGTTCGGCTTCGTCGACCAGTGGAAGAGCTTCCTCTGGCCGCTGGTGGTCACCCGCTCGGTGCGGATGCAGGTGGTGGAAGTGGGCATCGCCTCGTTCCACGGCGTGTACGGCTCCAACTGGCCGTTCCAGATGGCTGCGGCGGTGATGGCGGTCCTGCCGCTGGCGATCCTCCTTATCTTGGCACAGCGCTATTTCGTGCGCGGCATTCAGCTGACGCGCGCGTCCTGAGGGCGGGGAACGGGATGCTCGCGCTGGTGGTAGCAACTGGATCATTCGGGACTTCTGACGACAATCGCTTAGCAGAGGAGAGGGAACGTGCGGCGAGCCTTTGCGCCGGTGCTCGGGGCGGTCATCGTGTCGTCCGCCCCGCTGAACGCCCAGGCGGCGTTCACGATCGGGTACGACGGGACACTCGGCAGCAACTGGCAGATCGAGGCGCTCGAAGGGGGGCTGATCGGGCACACCAGCTGGGGAGCGGTGCGCTACGTCTCGGGGACGGTGCGCATCGGCTGGTTCGGCGACCAGGGCGCCATCATCGGCGGGACGCGCGGCTTCATCGCGGCCGGGGCGCTCGCGTTGCGCAGCGGCCGCGCTAGTGTGTTCACCGTCGGGGAAGACCAGAATCCCACCGTCGTGGCGGTGGATCTGTCGCTCGAAGCCGCGGGCTACCTGGCGGCGCACGCGCCGAGTCCCTGGGTGCCGCGTTCGATCTCGCTCGCCGTCTTGCCCGGGATCCGGGTGGGGCAGGCGGGCGGCGGGCAGTTCGCCGTGCTGGTGGGGCCGGCGTGGTTCTCGGGCGGCGGGACGTGGCACGCGCACGCGTTCCTGAGCGCCCGCTATGAAGTCCCGTTGGGGGAAAGGCACTAGATTAGCGGAGCCATGCCAGAGTCGACGGTCGAGTCGTCTCCCGCCGGGCTCCGCGTCATCGCGGATGTCGCCGCGGTATTCGCCGCGGGTCTCGTCACTGAGGATGCACTCGCCCGCGTCGTCGTGGTCTTGCGTCGCGGTCTCGATCTCGCCGACGCCCGCGTGTGGCTGCGCCGCTCCGACAAGGCGGCCTACGAAGCGATTCCCCGGTCTTCCGATCCCAGCCGCTTCAGTCCCGCGCCCGAGTGGTTCGCCCGCCCGCCGGAGCGCGAGCGCATCGCGGGTGGGGGGGCGCGGTTGCGGTTCCCCCTTTTTTTTGAAGGACAAGGGCTCGGTGCGCTCGAGCTGCACACCGACGGGCGGCGCGCCGACACGCATGTGGTGGACATCGGCCAGGTGGTGGCGCGCATTCTCGCTCCCATCATCGCCGCCAACGAGCTGTCGCAGGATCTCGCTTCCGAGGTCGCGCTCTCGGCGCGCGAGGCGGAGGCGCAGCGCAACTTCGTCGCCCGCATCATCGATTCCCTCCCCGTCGGCCTGTACGTCATCGATCGCGATTACATGATCCGCGCCTGGAACCGCCAGCGCGAGGCGGGGACGCTGGGCGTCGCCCGCGGCCACGCGGTCGGCAAGGAGATCTTCGGCGTGCTGGACCGGCAGCCGCGCGAGCTGTTGCGGCGCGAGTTCGACCGCGTGTTCGATTCCGGCGAGATCCAGCAGATGGAGATGGAATCGACCGCCAGCGGGGAGTCGCGCTTCTTCCGCGTGTCGAAAATTCCGATGCGGCTGGACGACGTCCACATCACACACGTCATCACGATCGCCGAGGACGTCACCGAGTGGCGCCTGGCGCAGCAGCGGCTCGCCCAGACCGAGAAGCTCGCGGCGGTGGGGCAGCTGGCCGCCGGCGTGATGCACGAGATCAACAACCCGCTGGCCACGATCCTCGCCTGCGCCGAGGCCTTGAGCCATCGCGTGGAAGATCTCGAGGCGGCCGCGCGGGGGCCGTTCGAGGAATATCTCAACATCATCGACGCCGAAGTGCAGCGCTGCCGCCGCATCGTCGACGGGCTGCTCGATCTGTCACGGCCCAAGACGGGCGAAAAGCGCCAATCCGATCTCAACCAGATCATCGAGCAGACGCTGTTTCTTCTCAAGCATCACGATCGCTTCAAACGGCTCAGCGTGCATCGCCAGCTGGTGGGCGGCCTGCCGCGCGTCGTGGTCGACCGGGAGCGGATCATCCAGGCATTCATGGCGCTCATGCTCAATGCCATGGACGCGATGAACTCGCGCGGCACCCTCACCGTCCGCACCGGCCGGAGCCCCGATCGCTCCGATGAGCTGCTGGCCGAGTTCATCGACACCGGCAGCGGCATCCGCACCGAGGAGCTGTCGAAGATCTTCGAGCCATTTTACACGACCAAAGGGCCGGGGCGGGGCACCGGGCTGGGACTCTCGATCGTGTACGGGATCGTCCAGGACCACCGCGGCCGCATCGAGGTCGAATCGCAGCTCGGCGTTGGCACGACGTTCAAAGTCTACCTGCCGGCCGCCGGGTGAAGCTCCTCGTCGTCGAAGACGACCGTACCGTCGGCCAGTACGTGAAACGCGGCCTCGCCGAGGCGGGATACCAGGTGGATCTGACCGGCGATGGCGCGGAGGGCCTGCAGCTCGCTTCCGACGGCCACTACGACGTGCTCGTGCTCGATCTCCGGCTTCCGTCGATGGATGGCCGCGAGGTGCTGCGCACGCTGCGCGACCGCGGCAATCCCGTGCCGGTGCTCGTCCTCACGGCGCAGGACGCGGTCGACTTCAAGGTGCAGGCGCTGCGCATGGGCGCCGACGACTACGTCACCAAGCCGTTTGCGCTGGAAGAGCTGCTCGCGCGCGTCGAAGCGTTGTCGCGCCGCCCCAAGGCGATCGCCCCTCCGGTGCTGCGCGTCGCCGATCTGGCGCTCGACACAGGCAGCCGCGAAGTAGTCCGCGCCGGCCGCGCCATCGAGCTGACGCCCAAGGAGTACGCGGTACTGGAGTACCTGATGCGCCACCAGGGGCGCGTCATGCCGCGCACCCTGATCACCGAGTACGCGTGGGACTACCACTTCGATCCCGGCACGAACATCGTCGACGTGGTGATCACGCGGTTGCGCAAGAAGATCGACCACGGCCGCGAGCCGAAGCTGATCCATACGGTCCGGGGCGTCGGCTACGTCGTGAAGGCGTGAGATGGACACGATCCGCACGCGCCTCACGACCTGGTTCACCAGCGCGGTCGCTGTCATCCTCGCCGGATTTACCGTCGCCGTGTTCCTGTCGCGCCGCAGCGCGCTGTACGGCGAGCTCGACCGCCGCATCGAATCGGAGGCCGAGCTCACGGCCGGCATCCTCGCCGGGGTCGCGCGCGCGGGCGGCACCGTGGTGCGCAACGACGCGGCCGGACGGCCGATCCTCGCGCAGGAGCTGTCGGCGACGCTCGAGGCGGTTCCCGACTTCCTGCTGATCACCGCTTCGGAGAAGGACAGCTTTCCGCTCTTCATGTCGATCGACTCCGGCGGCCTGACCTATCCAAAGTACGAGCAGCTGCGGAAGGTGATCGTGTCGGCGCGGGGGCGAAGGGTGGAAGGCACGATCCGGCTCGTCCCCGACGGACAGCGGCTGCGCTACATCGTCCGTCCGCTCGGCCGCGAAGTGGCGGATAGCGGCGCGGTGCTCGTTGGCGTGCGTCCCGAGACGGCCGAGCTCGGCCTCGAGCAGACGTTCTCGACGTTCCTGCTCATGCTGCCGTTCGGCGTGCTCGCCGCGTACGCCATCGGATCGCTCGTGGCGCGGCGGGCGCTCGCGCCGGTGGACCAGATCACCAACGAGGTGCGCGAGATCACCGACGGTACGAGCCTGCACCGCCGCCTGCCGACGTCGATGGTGAAGGACGAGCTGGGGCGGCTGGCCGACACCCTGAACCAGATGATCGGCCGGCTGGAACGCAGCTTCACTGCCTTGCGGCGCTTCACCGCCGACGCGAGTCACGAGCTGAAGACCCCGCTGACGGTGCTCAAGGCGGGCGTCGAGCGCGCTCTCACGACATCGAAGATGCCTGCTGAATCGTTGGCCGCGCTGGAAGAAGCGATGGACGAGATCAACCGCATGACGGAGCTGGTCGACGCGCTGCTGACGCTCGCCCGTGCCGACGAGGGCCTCGTGCGGCTGCACCAGGAGCCGGTCGACCTACGGGCGCTGATCCTCGAGACCGAGGAGACGGGGGAGCTTCTGGCGGAGCCCGCGGGCATCAGGGTCAGCGCCGACGCGCCGGTGGATCCGGTGATTGTCGCCGTCGACGGCAGTCGCATCCGTCAGCTCGTGATGAACCTGCTCACCAACGCGGTGAAGTACACTCCCGCCGGCGGGCGCGTCCGTCTGTGGCTCGAGCGGGACGATGGCCGCGTACGCTTCGGTGTGTCCGACACCGGCATCGGCATCGCGCCCGGTGATCTGCCGCACATTTTCGACCGCTTCTGGCGCGCCGACTCGGCCCGCACCCGCACGGGAGAGCGGCCCGGCGTCGGTCTCGGGCTCGCGATCTGTAAGTGGATTGCGGAAGCGCACGGCGGCACGATCGAAGTGCAGAGCCGCCCCGGCCGCGGCACGACGTTCAGTGTGACGCTACCCGCCGAGCCGGGCGAGCCCGGGCCGCCGCCGCCACCTCCTCACTAGGCTGTCATCCTCTCGACACGTCGCTCCCACGACCGCGCCACCTCGAGGGCGCATGTTGTGCGCAACCCGAGGCCGAGGTCGTCATCATGTTCGATATGTTGCTCGAGAGTGGTCACCGTCCGTCGCTGTTGCCATCGTGGGGCAAGGGCGTTGCAGTGACGCTGCACGTGTTGATTCTCGCGGCGTTATGGCGCGTCCCGGCGTCCCCGTCAACGGTCGTCGTCCGAGTCTTCCCACTCCCACCTCTCGAACAGACGACAACGCCGACGTCGATCCCCCAGACGCCGCTACCACCAAGCACCCCGATCGACGGCGATCTGCCGCTGCTGCCGCCAATCGATATGTCCAGGACGATCGGCACAGCCTTGAGTACTCCCATCGCTCTCCCGACCTCTTCTCCCGGGCCGGCGAGCTCTCCATTGGAGCCCGGCGATGGCGTGTATCCGCCCTCGCTCGTACAGGACTTGCCCGAGCTCTTGTCCGCGCCGACGCCTGCATATCCGCCGTTGCTCCGCGCCGCGGGCGTACAAGGACAAGTGATCGTCACGGCGGTGGTCGACACGATGGGGCTGGCCGAAAACGGCTCGGTCCGGATCGTGCGGAGCGACAACCCCGGGTTTGACGCATCGGCATTGGCCACCGTGCGGGGGGCGCAGTTCCGGCCGGCGCGCATGTATGGCCGTGCGGTGCGGGTGCTGGTCCAGGTCCCCGTGGTATTTCGCCTGAATTGAGGGGGCGGGTTTTCATCGTTTTGTAATGAAGCCCCCACTAGCGGGTAAGCCGGAAGTGGTAGTATTTCCGTAGCCAACGCGGGAGGAATAGCCGTGTTTGACGTGCTCATCGAATCGAAGAAACCGAGCCAGGCAGGAAAGACTCTCGGGACCAGCATCGTGTCGCTGGCTGTGCACACTGGTATCATCGGTGGCGCGATCTTCGCGACGCTGACCGCGGCGCAGGCGGACACCGGCCCCAAGGTCGACACCGCGCTGGTGTACGTGCAGCCGGAACAGAAGCAGCCCGATCAGCCGCCGCCGCCGCAGCTCGACGTGCAGTTCAAGGGCTTCCAGACGGTGGTCGCGCCGACCGACATCCCGACCAACATCCCGCCCGTGAACCTGCAGGAGCATTTCGATCCTAAGGACTTCTCGGGCGTGGGCGTCGAAGGCGGCGTTGCCACCGGCATCGTGCCGTCGAGCGACGCGGTGCTGTCGGTGGACGTGGTGCAGGAGAAGCCGGAGCGGCTCGCGGGCCCGCAGCCCGTGTATCCGCCGCTGCTGCAGCAGGCGCAGATCGAGGGCGTGGTCATGGTCGAGGCGATCATCGACACGCTGGGTCACGTCGAGCCTAACTCGCTGAAGGTGGTCCAGACCGCCAACCCCGGCTTCAATGAGTCCGCCAAACAGACGGTGGTGCATTCGTTGTTCCGGCCGGCCCGCGTGTACGGCAAGGCCGTACGCGTGCTGATCCATATCCCGATTCAGTACTCGATCAAGCACTAAGGGAGAGGAGTCGCATCGGATGCCGAATATCATCGATCTATGGACGAACTCGGCGGCCTTCGCCAAGGGGATCGTCGTCATCCTCGTCTTCATGTCGATCTGGTCAGTTTCGACCTTCATCATGAAGTGGTGGCAGCTGCGGAAGTCCACGCGCGAGACGGTGCGGTTCGTGCCCGAATTCTCGCGCTTCCTCCAGGAAGAGCATCTCGATGCGGCGATCGCGCTCGCCGAAAAGACCAAGAAGAGCCATGTGGCGCGCGTGCTGGGTGAAGCCCTCGCCGAGGTCAAGCCGCTGTTGCGCGACCGGGCGACGATCACCGCGGCCGACATCAACTCCGCCGAACGTGCGGTCGAGCGCCAGATGCTGATCATCGTGGCCGAGCTGAAACGCGGCCTCGGCATCCTGGCGACGATCGGCGCCACGGCGCCGTTCGTCGGTCTGCTCGGCACCACGATGGGTATCGTGAACGCCTTCTCCAGCATGATGGCGTCGGGCGGCGGCGGCTCGCTGGGAGCGGTCGCCGGCGGCATTTCCGAGGCCCTCATCACGACGGCGATCGGTCTGGTCGCGGCGATTCCGGCGGTGTGGTTCTACAACTACTTCACGACCAAGATCGACTTCATCTCGGTCGAGATGACCTACACCTCCAAAGAGCTGATCGACTACCTGATCCGCAGCGTCGGCTCGGAGTTCGGGCGCTCGATCTTCACGAAGGAATTCCAAGCCCAGAAGGCGAGCCAGTCCAGTGGCCCTATCAGCCGCTAAAGCCAAAGCGGCGGTCAACGCCAACATCAACGTCACGCCGATGATCGACGTGATGTTGGTGTTGTTGATCATCTTCATGATCGTGACGCCGCTGATCACGGCGGGCTTCCAGGCCACTATTCCGCGCGCGGCGAATCCGGAAAACCGGCAGGAAAACCCTGGGGAAATCCGCCTTGGGATCGACAAGGACGGGAAGTTCTGGATCGACCTGCCGCAGGCCGATGGCCAGTATTCCGGCATGCGCTTCATCAGTGACGCCGATTTGGCGAATCAGCTGGTGGCGATTTACGCGGCGCGCACCGCCGACAAGATCCTGTATCTCAAGGCGGATCAGAACATCAAGTACGAGCGCGTGCAGCAGGCGGTCGCGATCGCCCGCAAAGCGGGTGTGCGCGTGATCGCCGCCATCAGCGATCAGAAGAAACAGCTCAAGTCGGATTAGAGGAGCCCAACCATGGCAATGCAAGCCGGTGGCGGTGAGGGACTCTCCTCCGATATCAACGTCACCCCGATGATCGACGTGCTGCTCGTGCTGTTGATCATCTTCATGATCATCCTGCCGCTGTCGCGCAAAGCGTTCGACGCGCAGGTGCCGCCCGAGCAACATGACAAGCCGAAGAATCAGCAGAACAGCGCGCAGATCGTGCTGGAATTGACGGCCGACGGCGGCTACGCGATCAACACCAAGCCGTATGCCAAAGACCAGCTCGCCCAGGCCTTGAAAGACATCTTCGACCAGCGGGTGGCGAAGCTGATGTTCATCAAGACCGCCCCGACCCGGACGTACGGCGAGGTCATCGAGGCGATGGACATCGCCAAGGGCGCAGGCGTCCAGGTGATCGGGTTCACCCCTCCACCCGAGGGCCAAGCGGCGCCATCGCAGTAGCGGTGGAATCCTGGTCTCTGCAGGTCGCGTAGGGGCACAGCGATGCTGTGCCCCTTCGTCCATGTGCGGGGTATGTATCCGCTACTGTGGCCACGATGACGATCCCTCCTGCCACCGGGCCGTCCCGTCCGGCACCGCCTCCGTTACGCCTGCCGCTCCCCAGTCGGCGCCCCGGTGGGTTCATCACCTCGTTGTTGCTGCACGCGGTGATTCTGCTGTTGATCGTCCGCTTCGGAGTGGAAATGGTGCTCGGCAGCGGCGACGACCGCCTTGGACCGCGCGGCGGCGGCGGCGGGGCGGGGGGAGCGGTGCACCTCGTCGATCTGCCGGCTGCCGCCGCGCCTGCTCTAGCCGCGCCGGTGCAGCAGCCGGTGGTGCATCCACCGCCTCCCCAGCCCGACCCGGTGGTCATACTGCCACCTCCGACGCTCAAGCCGCTGTCGATGACCGTCGCTCCCCTCGCCGCGCCGGCCGGAGTAGCGAGCGATGGGACGGCGGGGCAGGGCCCCGGCACTGGTGGTGGGACCGGATCGGGAGTTGGCCCGGGGGTCGGGAATGATTCCGGACCTGGAAGCGGCGGCGACGGAGGGTACATTACCCTCCCCGGCACCCGGGTCCTGATCTTCCCACCGGAGTGCGCCCACGGACGCTTCACGGTGCAATTCTCGATATCCGCACAGGGGCGTGTCACGGGGGTTGCCGTTGATCCACAGCCCAAGGACGCCGGATGTCGGCAGCAGATGCTGGACAAGATGAGGCAGTACGAGTTTTTCCCGGCTCGGACCAGGGATGGAAAGGCAGTAGCGGTCACGTTCAATGTGATCGTACAGCGTTAGCGTACTGACCGCCGTCGGTTCTGATCGTTTCACGACACGCGATTG
>DATFSB010000288.1:0-2314 GCA_035262825.1 Gemmatimonadales bacterium
ACTGGAAAATGCACGTGGGACCCGCCGCCGCGCGGGCCTACCTCGATCAATTCCTCGCCGGATACCAGGCCCAGGCGGGCCGACGAGTCTGGTTTTTCCCCCCCGCGACGACGCTCCACACCGTCGCGCAGCAGCTGGCAGGACGGGAGGACCTGGCCGCTGGCGCCCAGGACGTGCACTGGGAGCCGAAGGGGGCGTTCACGGGTGCCATCTCGGTGCCACTGGCGGTGGAGGCGGGGGCGCGGGCAGCGCTGATCGGGCATTCGGAACGGCGCCACGTCTTCGGGGAGACCGACGCCGAAACGGGTCGCAAAGTCCGGGCGGTGCTCGCGGGAGGACTCGTCCCCGTACTGTGTGTCGGGGAAAAGCTGGAGCAGCGCGAAGCCGGGACGACGCTCGCCGTTGTGCAGCGCCAGCTCGCGGGTGCACTGGATGGACTCGAAACCGAGGCGCTGCGCCGGGTGATCATCGCCTACGAGCCGGTGTGGGCGATCGGCACGGGCAAGAACGCGACCCCCGAAGACGCCGCCCAGGTCCATGCCGACATCCGGGGATGGCTGCAACAGCGCGGTGCTGCGTCCCCCGTGATTCTCTATGGCGGGAGCGTCAACCTCAAGAATACGCCCGAGCTCCTGGCGGAGCCGGAATTGGACGGTGTGTTGGTGGGAGGTGCTTCGCTCGAAGCGGCGACGTGGCTTCAACTTGTGTCGACGCCTGCTCCCTAGGTATAATCCGCGCGCGATGTACACCGTCCTGCTCATCCTGCTGCTGTTCATTTCACTCGTGATGGCGACGGCCGTACTGCTCCAGGCGGGGCAGGGCGGCGGTCTGGCGTCGCTGGGCGGAGCGGGCGGCACGAGCGACATGGTGATGGGGGGACGCCAGGCCACGACGCTGCTGCACACCGTCACCTGGTGGTGCGCCGGGATCTTTCTGTTCCTGGCCCTCGTGCTGGCGCTGATGTCGTCGCACGCGAGCGGTCCGCGCTCGGTGCTGGAAGGCGGCCCGGCTCCCGCTCCCGCGCCGGTGCAATCCGCGCCGCTGCCGATTCAGTCCTCGCCGCCCGCGGGCAACACCGCTCCGGCGTCGCAGCCGACCACCCAGACACCACCGCCGAAGCCCAATCGCTGACCGACTGCCGGCATACGTGCTCCTGGAGGATGGCGCCTGCTTCGCCGGAACTGCGCCGCTCCCCTTCGAGCCCGCGTGCGCTGAGGTCGTCTTCACCACCAATCTGAGCGGCTACCAGGAGGTGTTCACCGACCCCTCCTATCTCGGCCAGCTCGTGGTGATGACGGCGCCCATGATCGGGAATTACGGCATCAACTCGGAGGACCTCGAGTCCGACCGGCCGCGTGTCGCCGGTGTCGTGGTGCGGGAGCTGTCCGACCACCCGTCGAACTGGCGCTCCACCGGTGGGCTCACGGAGTGGCTCGCCGCCGCTCGCATCCCCGTCGTCGCCGAAGTCGATACGCGCCAGCTGACGCGCCACATCCGCTCCAAAGGCGCGATGCGCGGCGTGCTCGCCACCGGTACCGCGCCAAGCGACGCGGTGCGCCAGCAGCTCGACCGCTCGCCGCGCATGGATGGACTCGACCTCGCGAGCGCCGCCACCGTCGCGCAGGAGTACGTCGAGGGCACCGCCGACGCCACACACCACGTTGTGGCGTTCGACTTCGGCATGAAGCGCAACATCCTGCGCCTGTTCGTCCAAAACGGTTGCCGCGTCACCGTCGTCCCGGCGGCGACACCAGCGGCGCGGGTGCGTGAGCTCGACCCTGACGGCGTGTTTCTCTCCAATGGACCCGGAGACCCGGCGGCAGTCGGCTACGCCGTCGACACGATCCGCGAGCTGGCCGACGGGTCGCTCCCGATCTTCGGCATCTGCCTCGGTCACCAGCTGCTGGGACTGGCGTTCGGGGGAGACACCGTGAAACTTCCCTATGGTCACCGCGGCGGCAACCACCCGGTTCGCGATCTCGCGACGGGGCAAGTGCTTATCACCTCCCAGAACCACGGATTCGCCGTTCGGGGCGACACCGGGGGGGTCCCGGGTGCGAAGGCACTTGAGGTGACCCACCTTAACCTCAATGACGGCACCGTCGAAGGCGTCCGGCACAGGGAATCCCCGATTTTCGCCGTGCAATACCACCCCGAGGCGTCTCCCGGCCCACACGACGCCCAACAGCACTTCCGTGAGTTCCTCCAAGCTCTTGACAGTCAATAGCTAAGCGCCGTATGTTGGGCCCCCGGTTGTGGTATTCCCTGGGCCCTTCGGGGGGTACGGATGACGAAGGCCGACTTGGTCGAGAAG
>DATFSB010000289.1:0-8257 GCA_035262825.1 Gemmatimonadales bacterium
CGTGTCCGTCGAATGTGACGGGAGCCGCTGCCGGCGAATGCTGCCGCAGGAATTCTGCGGCGGTCGTGGCCCGGCGCACCGCGACATTCAGACCGATGAGATCACCGGCGTCTTGAATGTGGCTGTCGCTTCGGACGACCAGCGCGAGCGTGGTCTCAAAATACGGTTGGCTGAAACTGACCACGCGTTCCCGTTCCGGGGTGATGTTGACCCCGCGACACAACATGTCCAGGCTGCCATTCCGCAGCCGCTCAAAAGCGACGCCCCAGCCGATGCTCTCGTAACGAAACTCGCAGCCAAGCTTGGCTGCGAGAGCAGCCAGCAGGTCTACTTCGAAACCTCGGAATTCCGCGGTCCCGGAGCGGCCGAAGCACAGCGGCGGTCGAGGCGAGTCGTCGGTCCCGACCATCACAACCACTCCGGACAGGTCCACAGCGGTTAATAGTGACCGTGTCCTGCCGGACTGTCGAGCGATGGCGTAAGGGATCCGCCTAGTCGACACTCGCGATCGCCAGATACATGAGATACGTCCCGGCGGCGCCCAGCCCGGTGAGCACCGCTCCCGGCAGGCGCCCGATCTCGGCACCGATGGAAAGCCGCGTGTGATAGCGGGTCGCGGTGAGGCACCCCGTCGGCCCGCAGCTCACGACACTCGTCCAACGGAGCGCCTCCGGTCGCGCCGCGACCGCGAGCCAGGAGTTGGGGCTCCACCGCACCAGGCCGGTGATCGAGCCGCTTTCGATATTGCCGGTGGAGCTCACGAGCGGGGTCCCGACAGCGACGTCGAGGGCGGCGGATGCGGTGAGCCAGCGGCGGTAACGGACCTCCGGGCCGAGCAGCAACCCCGCCCGGTCGAGGCTCGCGAACACCGATCCCCCCACTGCGTCCTTCTCCGACACGTTGACCATCGCACCCCAATCCGCGACCTCGCGCCAGGGGCCGTCGCCCCAGTCATCCGGACCGAGCAGCAGGTAAGCGCCGAAGTTCGTGATCACATACGCCCGGCAGGCGGGTCTGGGCCTGGCGTTGTAACAGACCTGTGCCGCGAGCACCGCCGGGCTGGCGATGCACAGCAAGGAGAGAGCGGTGATGGCGCGCATGGGGGCTCCTCAAGTGCTCGCGACGACGGCTGCGAGCACCGCCCTGGGTTGTTCTTCGTAGACATAGTGCCCGCTTCCGAAAACGCTGTCGATGGTGAAGACCGGCAGGTGCGCTCGCAGCTCGTCCACATCCCGCCGAGGAACTGCACCCTTGTGCGGAGCGGTGCCAACGAGCAATCGCACAGGGCACTGGATGGCCCCGAGGTGGGGCTCCAGGCGCTCAGGCTCGCGGGCCTCGGCCATCCTCAGGAACGCTTTGAGGGTGCCGTCGAGGTCGGCAGCGGCTCCCGCGGTGTAGCCGTTCACCACCGAGTCGGTGACCCAGCTCGTGTCTCCGGATGCGGCGACGAGACTGCTCTTGATCGTCCCGCGAATCCGTCGCATGCCACCGAACCATTTGATCCACGGAGCGAACTGCATCGCCCGCCGGAAGCTGGGCGTCGCGGCCTCCTCCGCCGCACCGCCCTCGAGCGAGACGATGGCGCGGACGAGCGCGGGACGCCGGTATGCCAACCGGTACGCCATCGACGCGCCGAGCGAGTGGGCGACGATGATGACGCCCTGGACCTTGAGGGTGTCGAGCACACGGGCGATGCGGTCCGCCTGCGCGGTGAGCGAGTAATCGCCGGCTGCCGGGCGCGCCGAGGAGCCGACGCCGAGCGGCTCGATCACGATCGCCCGGAAACCGGCGGCAGTGAGCAGCGGCACGACCTTGCGGAACCCGAATGCCGAGCCGAACAGTCCGGGAATGAGCACTACGGGCTGCCCCGACCCCGTCACCTCGACATGCAGCACCTCCGCCGGGGAGACGGGCAGCGCGGGCACGGCTCCGCCACTCAAGAACAGCAATGCGAGCATCCACATAACACTCTCCCCCCGGCCTACGAGGCAGCACCGGGCGTTGCGTGGCGCTGGGGATCGCGCTGCCGGCGCAGCCAGTCCAGCGCCCGTCGGACACCCACCCGACCAGCGATCAGGAGCGACACACCGACCGTCCCCGCCAACAGCAGGGACGGTGGGAACCGCACCAGCCAACCGAGTCCGGCAATCAACAGAAACCGCGGCAGGCGTCCGACGGCGGTCGCGCCGAGGAACTTCCACATCGGGTACCGGCCGAGTGGCGCGAGCACGCGCACCGCCGAATCCGGCAGCGGGGAAAAAATGACGAACGCCGTCGTCCAGAACGGCGCCTTGAGAAACGCGTCGACGCTCCAGCGCACGGCACGGCGTTGCTTCGTCGCGGCCAGCGCCGGCAACGCGGCGACCCAATCGATCACGCGATAATTCACCGCTTCCGAAAGCGTAGCGCCCGCCGTGCCGATGAGCGCCAGCAGCCAGCCGGGATACAGGCGCGCGTAGTAGAACAGTGTCGCCTCGTACGCCGTCGGCAGAAACGGCGACAGCGGGCCATGCACGAAGATCGTGATCCCGAGGAAGGCGAGGAGTTTCACACGATCCATCCCGCATAGCGCCAGATGACGATGGCGAACACCACCCCTTCGAGCACCAGCGCCCACGGCTGCCGGTAGTAACCCGCGTACATCGACCGTCCCCAGTAACCCGTGTTCGTCCAGAGGTTGAAGGAGAACCGACGGGCGCTGAACGGGAGCAGCAGCGGAATCCCGGTGTCGGTGGGCATGTCCGCGACGACGTGCGCGATGATGCTCAACAGCGCCAACGCACCCAGCCACTGGCCGAACAGCAGCGTGGCGAGGCCGCCGATGGCGACGCAGAACAACAGGCTGTGACTCCAGGTGCCGTGGAACGACGGCTTCGCCCACCCGGCGCGGATGACGAGGGAATCAGCGTTGGGAAGGAATTGCACCGCGCCCACGACGGCGAACGTTTCCGGGCGCGGGTCCAGCGACGCGATTGCCAGCGCGATTCCGATGTGCCCGAACTGCATGGTGTCCCCCGGTGAGAGTACCGGGACGTTCGGGTACGACCCTCAAGCCGTTCTCAAGACGGTCGCTCCTTGCTGGCAGTGGAGACCGATCCCTACATTGGCGGCATGGAGTCTTCATGAAGGCGGCCCACGTGCTCGCCCTCGGTCTGGTCGCCTTCCTGGGGACGCTGTGCGGATGCAGCGACGGATCGACGAGCGTGCAGTCGCCGGGGGCGATGCGTATCACCGCCGGCAACCTGCAGATTGGCTGTCCGCTGGGTCCGCTTCCCGATTCACTCGAAGTGACTCTGACGGGGACCAACGGCGCACCACTCTCCGCCGTGCCGGTGACGTGGCAGGTCACGGGTGGCTCCGCGGCCGTCTCGAGCACCATCCGCGAGACGGACCAGTCGGGACGATCGCGTGTCCAGCTCACGCTCGGGCTCGCCCTGTCGCCGATTGCGGTGCAAGCAACCGCCGGCTCCGTGGCTCCTGCCACCTTCACGGTCACCAGCAGGGTCACCTCCTACGGGCTCGGACAAACCACCGCCAGCACGTTGAATGCGACGAGCTGCGCCTTTGTCGGGGGGAATCCGTTCGACGCCTATGCCCTGACGCTGCAGGGCACGCAATCGTTTACGGTGTCACTGGCCTCCGGGGCGTTCGACGCCGCTCTGGAGGTGGTGGAGGAGCATTTCGCGATCGGCGGGGCATTCAATTTCGACAGCGTTCCGGGAAGGGGGATCACCAATTCGTTTCTCAAGATGATCGCGGCGGGTGGGGCGTATGGAATCGCCGCGGCTTCCCAGAATGGCCTGCCGGGGGCGTACACCCTCACCACCGCCGCGGTACCGGTCTACGCGGACAGCTGCCTCAACAACATCTGGTTGACGCTCGGGATCGTCACGCAACAGGACTTGAAGGCGACGGATTGCGTCGACAACAGCGGCCCCTACTACTTCGACCAATTCCAGCTGATACTCGCGACCGGCCAGTCGGTGACGATCGCGCAGCGCTCGAGCGCATTCGACGCCGAGCTGTTCGTGCATTCGACATCCGGCAAATCCGTCTTCGATGACAACAGCGGCGGCGGCAGTGATGCGCGGCTCAGTTACACGAACTCGTCGAGCCAGGCCGAAGTGCTGTCGATATTGCCGTCGACGGCTGCCATCGGCGCGACGGGCACGTATACTCTCACCATCGATCCGCCGGCGGCCTCGTCCGCGCTACCCACGACCGCTCTGCTCCTGACCCCCGGGACCTCTCGTCACCGGATGGCGCTGCTGCGCTCTCGATAACGCCGCACCTGTCCCGGCGTCACCATCTCCTGCAGCAGAATCGCCCGTTCGATCGGCGCCGTAAACGCATAGCCACGCGCGTCGACTGCGACCCAGCGCTCCCACTCCAGTCGATCGAGCTCGTGCTCGACGTCCAGGCGGGCAAGCTCGGTCGCGCGAGCCAGCTCCGCGGGAGTGAAGCGCTCGCCCAGGGATGCCGCCGCCGCCAGCACCGTCTGTGCCGCCTCATCCATCTGGCGATAGCGGAGGCAGACCGCTCCGATGACGGCGGGCGGCAGGTCCCCCGGCAGCGTGTCGACGAGAGTATGCTGCTCTCCCGGCCAGGCGGGGGCGTCGGGCGACATGCGGAATCCGAGCGCGACCGCCTCGAGGATCGCCGTCGCGAGCAGCGCCACACCGGCGCTATCGCGCTCGACGCGGCGCACCACACGCTCCAGGTCCTTCGCCGCGTAAGCGGGGAGCCACCATTGCGCCAGCGCTCCGATCGCCGCGTGATCGAGGCGTCCCACGCGAATCAGCGCACCCGCGATGCCGCGCCCGATCTGCGCACGCAGCCCGTCGAGCCATTCCGGCCGGCGCCCGCCGCTCGCCGCGCTGACGACCACCAGCACGCGCGCCCCGCCGATGTCCCGCACCAGCTGCGGCAGCGCCGCCGCCGTGTCCCGATCGAGATACTGTGCGTCGTCCAGCGCCAGCAGCACCGGCTGCTCGTTCGCGGCCGCTCGCACTGCGGCGGCGAGTGCCTGGGGCGGCTCGATCGTGGCGGCGGGGCCGCCCGGCAGACGCGTTTCGAGGTCGGGGGCCAGCGCGTTGAGTGTGGCGAGCGCCGCGCTCGATGCGCCGGCGATTCCTGGCGCGGCCGCCAATCCACTGCTCAAGAGACCCACGAGACCCGCCCACGGCGCTCCTGCATCGGACGGAACGGCGCGCGTCGACGCAACCGTGGCATCGTCGAGCCGCGCCCGGTCGACCAGCTCCTCGATGAGGCGCGTCTTCCCCTCTCCGGGCTCCCCTTCGAGCAGCACGAAGACGACGGTACCGCTGCGCGCGCGGTCCCAGGCGGCGGTCAGTGAGGCCAGCTCGGCGCCGCGCCCGACCAGCGGTGCACGCGGCCGCGCCCCCTCGGGAGTTGCGACGACACGGCGGCCGACTCGCGCTTCGCGCACCCGGTCCACGAGACGGCGTGTCTCCGCAGCCGGCTCGGTGCCGACGCGCTCGCGCAACGCCGCCGCGAGCCGATCGGCAAGAGCCAGTGCTCCAGCGCGATCGCCTTCGAGGGCAATGGCACGGATCGCCGCACGGGCCGCCGCCTCGGCGGTCGGCTCGAGGTCGAGGGCCCGCAGCGCCGTGGTCTTCGCGTCCGCCGTTGCCGCCGCCGCGAGCTGTGCTTCGGCCCAGTGCGTCAGCGCGGCGATCGAGCGCGTGCGCCAGAGCAGCCGTTCGGCGGCCACCCAGTTCTCGAACTCGCTCGCTTGGGGGACCGAGAGCCCTTCGAGGAAATCGCCCGCGGCAAGCCGCGCTGCGGCCGCCCAGTCCTGAGCGGCGCTGCGCGCCGCCAACTCATCGCAGTCGAGCGTGACGGCGTCTTCGGCGAGCGACACCTGGTCGACCTCGGCGCGTACCCGTTCGTCGCCCAGGACGCGCCGGAACACGCGCAACGCTTCGCTCAGGGAGTGCCGCGCCGCCTTCTCGTCGCGATCGCTCCACAGGAGGCCGATCAGGTGCTCGCGCGTGCGCGCCCGCCGCGGCGAGCGCGCCAGATAGACAAGCAGCGCAAGGTGTTTGCGCCACAACAGCTCGGCGGGGGCTGGTTGGCCGTCGACCGTGCACTGCGCCGGACCGAGGACATTGAGCGAGACGGCAGACATAGGGCGACGATAATAGATTGAGCGACTCATGGTCACGCCAGACCCCGCGGAGGTACAACGGGCCGTCGGCGCGCGGTACGAGGTTCTCGACCTCGTCGGCGCGGGCGGCATGGGGGCCGTGTACCGTGCCCGCCACCAGGAGCTCGGCCACTTTGTGGCCATCAAGGTGTTGCCGCCCGAGATCGCCGCGAGCAAGGTGCGTGAAGAGCGCTTCCGCCGCGAAGCCCAGCTCGCCGCGCAGCTGTCCCACCCCAACGTGGTCCCCGTCTACGAGTTCGAGACGCGGGAAGGGCTGAGCTTTCTGATCATGCCGCTGGTGCACGGTCGGACGCTCGAGGCGGTGCTCGCCGAGCGCCGGCGCCTCCCGATGCCCGAGCTGCAGCGAATTCTCATGGACGTGGGCGCGGCGCTCGACTTTGCCCACGCGCGCGGCGTCGTGCACCGCGACGTGAAGCCCAGCAACATCCTCATCGAAGACGGGACGAACCGCGCGCTGCTCACCGATTTCGGGATCGCGCTGGCCCGACTCTCGGCTGCCGGCTCGCTCACCGTACCGGGGAGCGTCATCGGTACACCCGCGTACATGCCGCCCGAGCAACTGAGCGGCGCCGAACGGGTGGACGGTCGGGCCGACCTCTACGCCCTCGCGCTGGTAGCTTACGAGGCGCTCGCTGGAGAGCTGCCGACCGCCGGCGTCGATCCGGCTGGCCTTGCGGACGCGCTGCGCACGCAGTGCCCCGAAGTGTCGACCGCGACCGCCGCCGCGCTCGCTACCGCACTCGCGGAACGGCCCGACGAGCGACCGCCGACGGCCGCCGCCTGGCTGCTCGACGTTGGACGATCCACGGAACGGCGCTGGCGCGTGCCCGCTCTGGTACTGGGAGTCCTGGTCCTGGGGGGCGCCGCCATCTGGGCCGCCACACGGCCCCATGAGTCGCGCTCCGGCGGCAACCGCAGTCTCGCGGTGATGCCGTTTACAATCCTCGGCACGAACGCGCAATTCCCTCCCGCCCAGCTGCCGACGTGGTTCCAGCATCGGCTGGGGCTGCTGCCGGGGTTGAGCGTCGTCTCATCGGCGCGGACCGCGTCGTTCGCCGGAGAGCAGCCCCTTCCGATCAACGACGCGCAGACGACCGCCGGCCAACTGGACGCGACGTACTTCGTGCAGCCGAGTCTGCAGTTCCAGGGAAACGCCGCAACGATGACAGCGGAACTCTACGAAACGAAAACGTTGCGCCGGCTCGGGTCGGGGACCCGGAGCGGGCCGGCCGACTCACTGTCACTGCTGATGGATGACGTGTGGGCGCAGCTGCTGCAGCGAATCCTGGGAGGGCATTTCGCGCCGGTCTCGGCGGTGACCCTGCCGAACACGTTGCCGGCGATGATCGCGTATGCGCAAGCCGAGGAAGCATGGCGGCGCGGGAATTTCGACCAGGCGCTGGAGGAGTACGACCGCGTGCTCGCCGCCGATTCGAGCTTCGCGATCGGCTACTTCCGCCGTGCAATCGTGCAGGCCCAGGTCGATCCGCGCGAAGAGGTGCTGCGCGCGGCGATCGCCGGCGCCAGGCGGCACCAGTCGGGCCTCACGCCCGCGGACAGTCTGCTGCTCGAGGGGTATCGCCTGGTATTGGAGCGCGGCGACGGCCGCGGCGCGCTGCGCCGCTTCCAGGAGGCGCGCGATTCGGCGCCCGACGAGCCGCAAACGTGGTTCGTGCTGGGGGAGTTCTACTACCATTTCGGCACACTGTTCGACGAGCGCATCACCGCCGCCGAAGCGCCGTTCGAGAAGGTGATCGAGCTGACCCCGGAGTTCGCCCCGTCGATCTCGCACCTCATCTCGCTGCAGCACATGCGGGGAGACGACGCGGCGACAAAACTGAGCATCGACAAATACCGGAAGTTCGATTCGACGTCGGTCGTCGCGGATGCCATCGGGATCGCCGACACGCTGTTGTTTCACTCGGCCCCTGCGAAGCTGGCGCTCCTCAACACGCTGGATCGCCACCGCTTCACGTCGCTCGAGTATCTGGCATTTCAAGTCCAGGAATTCGGCACGCCCGACGAGCGGCGCGGGCCGGGTCGCAAAGTGCTGCTCGCGCTCGCGCG
>DATFSB010000290.1:0-5092 GCA_035262825.1 Gemmatimonadales bacterium
TTCGTTCATCTTCACACACATAGCGAATACTCCCTGCTCGACGGTGCCAACCGGATCCCGGATCTCCTGGACCGGGTCGTCGCGCTGGGGATGGATTCGCTCGCCATCACCGACCACGGCAACCTCTATGGGGCGTGGACGTTTTACGAGGAGGCGAAGGCCCGGAAGGTCCGGCCCATCATCGGGTGCGAGGCCTATCTGGCGTTCGGCAGCCGCCACGCGCGGGAGAAGCCCGCCGACGCCCCCGGGCCGTACTCCCACCTCGTCCTGCTCGCCAGGAATCGCACCGGATACGCCAACCTCGTCAAACTGTCGTCGATTGGGTACCTGGAGGGCTATTACCGGCGCCCGCGCGTCGATCGCGAAGTGCTGGAACGCCACAAGGAAGGCATCGTCTGCCTCGCGGCCTGCCTTTCGGGCGAGATTTCGCTCTACCTGCGGGCCGGGAATTACGAAGCGGCCAGGGCGAGCGCGGCCTACTTCGCGCAGCTCTTCGGGCCGGACGGCTTCTGGCTCGAAGTCCAGAATCACGGGATCCCCGAGGAGCAGACGGTGGCCGCCGGGATGTTCCGGCTCGCCCAGGAGCTGGGCATCCCGGTGACGGTCACGAACGACGCGCACTATCTGATGAAAGCGGACGCCGAAGCACACGACGTCCTGCTGGCTATCGGAACCGGGAAGGATCTCGACGATCCGAAACGGTTCCGCTTCGTCGGCGCCGAGAGCTACGTCAAGTCCGAGAAAGAGATGAAACCGCTCTTCCCGGACCACCCGGAGCTGCTGGCCGAGACGGCGCGCATCGCCAATTTGTGCGAATTCGACTTCGAGAAGCGCTATTTCCTGCCGCAGTACCCCCGACCGGCGGAATTCGCGAGCGACAACGACCTGCTGGTGCACCTCGCGCGTGCCGGGGCCGTGGAGCGCTATGGCGACCCGCTGCCGCCGCGTGTTGCGGAGCGGCTGGCGTACGAGCTCGATGTCATCCAGCACACCGGCTACGCCGGCTATTTCCTGATCGTCTACGACCTGATCAAGGCGGCGCGCGACCGCGGCATTCCCGTGGGACCGGGGCGCGGCTCGGCGGCCGGGTCGCTGGTCGCCTACAGTCTGCGCATCACCAACGTCGACCCGCTGCAGTTCGATCTGCTGTTCGAGCGGTTCCTGAACCCCGAGCGCATCTCGATGCCGGACATCGACCTCGATTTCTGCTTCGAGCGGCGCGGGGAGATCATGGAGTACGTGCGCGGCCGGTACGGGCGGGAGTCGGTCGGGCAGATCATCACGTTCGGGACGCTGAAGGCGCGCGCGGCCTTCCGCGACGTGGCACGCACGCTGCGCCTCGAGATCGGGGAGGTGGACCGCACCACCAAGCTCATCCCGGCGGGCCCCGCCGCGACGTGGTCGCTGGCGGAAGCGGCGACCAAGGTCCCCGAGCTGCGGGCCATCGTCGAGCAGGACGAGCGCGTGCGCAAAGTGATCGACCTGGGGAGCCGCATCGAGGGTCTGGCGCGCCATGCGTCGGTGCACGCCGCGGGCGTCGTCATCGCCCCGGGACCGCTCACCGATTACGTCCCCGTGTGCCTCGCGCCGCAGGACACGGAAGCGATCATCACCCAGTTCGACATGGTCGCGCTCGAAAAGGTCGGGATGCTGAAGATCGACCTGCTCGGCCTCAAGACCCTCACCGTCATCCACGACACGGTGCAGATGGTGCGGGAACGCCATGGCGTCGCCCTCGACATGGACCATCTCGACCTCGAAGACCCCGAGGTCTACCGCCTGCTGCGGTCGGGCCGGACGGCGGGAGTGTTCCAGTTCGAGTCGCCGCTGGCGACCGACTGCCTGCGCCAGATGAAATGCGACCGCTTCGACGACCTCGTCGCGACGAACGCGCTGCTGCGCCCCGGACCACTCGATACCGGCATGCACCTCGTGTTCATCAATCGCAAGCTCGGTCGCGATCCGGTGCGCTACCCCCACCCGGCCCTGGAAGAGGTGCTGCAGTCGACGTACGGCGTCATCACCTATCAGGAGCAGGTGATGCGCATCGCCAACGTTCTGGCGGGGTACTCGCTCGCCGAAGCCGACGTGCTGCGCAAGGCGGTGGGCAAGAAGATCAAAGAGCTGATCCAGGAGGAGCTGGAGCGGTTCGTCGAGCGGGCGGTGGCGCGGGGACACGACAAGAAAGTCATTCAGGACATCGCGGCGCAGATCGAGACCTTCGGGCGCTACGGCTTCAACAAGTCGCATGCGGTCGCCTACTCGATCCTGTCGTACCAGACCGCCTGGCTCAAGGCGCACTACCCGGCGGAGTATCTCGCCGCGCTGCTCTCCAGCCAGATCGGCGACACCGACAGCGTCGTGGAATACATCAACGAGGCGCGCGAGCTCGGCCTCGAGGTGCTGCCTCCCGACGTGAACGAGTCGCGCTTCAAGTTCACCGTCGTCGGCGACCACCGCATCCGCTTCGGCCTCGGCGCGGTGAAGAACGTCGGCGAAGGCGCGATCGCCTCGATCATCGACGGGCGTACGTCGGAGCCCTACCGCTCGCTGGTGGAGCTGTGCGAGCGCATCGATCTGCGGCTGTGCAACAAGCGCGTGATCGAGGCGCTGATCGACGCCGGCGCGTGCGATTCGCTGGGCGGCCACCGGGCACAGCTGGTCGCCGCCCTCGAGCACGCCTTTGCCGAGGCCCAGGCGCGCCACGCCGAGCGCGAATCGGGCCAGGTGGGGTTGTTCGTGGACCATGTGACGGCTGCCCCGGCCCCCGTTCCGCTCCCCGACGTCGCTCCCTGGCCCGAGCAGGAGCGTCTCACGCGCGAAAAGGCGGTCCTGGGCTTCTTTATTTCCGGGCACCCCCTCGCCAAGTACCGTGCGGAAGTAGAGCTTTTCGGGACCCGGACGACGGCCACCCTGAGCACGTGGAGCGATCAGAAGGTGACCATCGCCGCCCTCGCCACGGTGGTGAAGCGGCAGGTCTCGAAGAAGAGCGGGGCCGAATACGCCCGCCTCGTGCTGGAGGACTTCCACGGCACGGCCGAGGCGCTCGTCTTCCCCGAGGCATGGGCACGCCTCAATAGCGTGATCCGTCCCGACGGCGCACTCCTGTTTACGGGGGGATTCAGCCCCCGGGACCGCGGGGAGGAGTCGGCCCCGTTTATAGTAGAAGCAGCCCGCCCCCTCGATGAGCTGAAGGCGGCGGGTCAGGTGGGACTGGCGCTGCGCTGGAAGGCCGGCTCCCCACCGGACGCCGATGCCGCCCGGGCGGCCGCCGCGTTGTGCGCGGCACACCCCGGCCCCGCCCCGGTACTGGTAGAATGGGAGGACGGCAACGGTGACGGACGGACCACCCCGGCGGCGCGCCTCATGAGCCGCACCCTGCGGGTGGAGCCGGATGACGAGCTGCTCGGCGCGCTGCGGGGCCTGTTCGGTCCGGACGGCGTGCACCTCGTAAAAGCGAGTTGAGCATGGCGACGTACAGTCTCGATTTCGAGCGGCCCTTGCTCGAAATCGAGAAGCAGATAGAAGAGCTGAAGCGCAATGGCGGTGACCAGGGAGCCGATACCGGCCCCCTGGAACGCCAGCTGGCGGAGCTGCGCGCGGAGATCTACCGCACGCTGACGCCGATGCAGCGCGTGCAGGTCGCGCGCCATCCGCGCCGTCCGTACACCCTCGATTACCTCCGCACCATCTTCTCCGACTTCGTCGAGCTGCACGGCGACCGCCTGTTCCGCGACGACCCGGCGATCGTCGGCGGCTGGGCGCGGCTCGATGGCGCGACGGTCATGGTGATCGGACATCAGAAGGGCCGCGACACCAAGGAAAACCTGAAACGCAACTTCGGGATGGCCCACCCCGAGGGCTATCGCAAGGCGCTGCGGTTGATGCAGCTCGCCGAGAAGTTTCACGCCCCGGTGATCACACTGGTCGACACCCCGGGCGCCTATCCCGGGCTCGAAGCGGAAGAGCGTGGGCAGGCGGAAGCGATCGCACACAACCTGCTCGCCATGGCGGCGCTGCGGACGCCGACGATCGCGGCGGTGATCGGCGAAGGCGGCTCCGGCGGCGCCCTGGCGGTGGGACTCGCCGATCGGGTGCTGATGCTCGAAAACTCGGTCTACTCCGTGATCACACCCGAAGGATGTGCGGCGATTCTGTGGCGGGACGCCAGCCAGCGGGAACGGGCCGCCGAAGCGCTGAAGCTCACCGCCAACGACCTGTTGCGGCTGCAGCTGATCGACGAAGTGATCGCCGAGCCGCCGGGTGGGGCGCACGCCGACCCGGACGCCACCGCGCAGTCGCTGGGTGAGGCGCTGCGGCGTCATTTGCGCGAGCTGCGCCGCATCAAGACCGATAAACTGCTGAAGCGCCGCGAGGAGAAATACCTCTCTATGGGCGCGCTCACGGAGAAATAGATGAGCGCCGTCGTCGAAGTGCGGTTCAAGGGCAACCGGCTCGAGTACTTCAACTGGTCGGCGGAGGAGGCGCTCGCGCCTCACGACGCGGTCATCGTGGAGGTGGAGCGCGGCCAGGACCTGGGGCGCGTGTCGGCGGTGGGCGACACCGCGCTCAAGAAATGCGCTCGTGGCTGCGGCGGCTGTGCCGTCGCCGATGCGGTGAAGACGGTCGAGCGCCAGGTGGTGCGGCGCGCGACCCCCGCGGACGTCGACGTGGCGGAGCGACTGCGCGACGAGGAGGACCAGGCGCGCCGCACCGCCCGGGAGCGGGTGCGCTCGCACAACCTTCCCATGAAGGTCTCCGACGCGGAATGGCAGTGGGACCGTCGCAAGCTGACGATCTACTTCACAGCCGAGCAGCGGGTCGATTTCCGGGCGCTGGTGCGCGACCTGGCGGCCGTATTCCGGACCCGCATCGAGCTGCGCCAGATCGGGGCGCGCGACGAGGCGCGGCGGCTCTCCGGCGTGGGCCGTTGTGGGCGGGAGTACTGCAGCGCCAGCTGGCTCCCCGAGCTGCGCCCGGTTAACCTCTCGATCGCCAAGGACCAGCACCTGTCGCTCAACCCGACGCAGATCTCGGGACCCTGCGGGCGCCTGCTCTGCTGCCTGCATTACGAGCACGAGTTCTATGTGCA
>DATFSB010000291.1:0-2776 GCA_035262825.1 Gemmatimonadales bacterium
GCCGCGCCGTACATGCCGAGGCCGAAGAACGCCGAATGCCCGAACGACACCATGCCGGTATAGCCGATCAGGATGTCGGACGACATTGCCAGGAGCCCCCAGATCAGGATCTCCGTGACGAAGCGCTGCCAGAACGGCGGGAGCAGCGTCGGCGCCAGCACGAGCACGGCCACCACGATCGCGAACGCGGTCCAGTAGCCGGTGGCGCGTGGCCTCGGCAGGGCGGCAGCGAGCGCGGTCATCTGGGCGTCGGAACGAACAGGCCGGTGGGACGAAACAGCATCGTCAGCACGAGCACCACGAACGACACGATCACCGCCTGGGCGGGGCTGACGAGGATGGCGGCGTAGCTCTCGAGCAGGCTGATGAAGATCGACGCCAGGATCGAGCCGCCGAGGTTTCCCAGGCCACCGACGACGACCACGACGAACGCGCGCACCGTGAAGTCGAGCCCCATCGTCTGGGTGACGCCGGCGAACGGGCCAAAGAGCACGCCGCTGGCCGCCGCCATCGCCGAGCCGATCGCGAACACCGCGGTGTAGACCAGCGGGACCGGGATTCCCATCGCCTGCGCCATCACCCGGTCCTGAGTCGTCGCGCGGATCCAGATGCCGTACTTGCCGTACTTCAGGAAGAGCCACAGCCCGGTGAGGATCAGACCGGCTACCACCGCCGTCACGATGCGGTACCAGGGATATTGCAGGTGGAACAAATTGAAATCGCCGCGGACCGGCTCGCTGATATTCCGCACCGACGGTCCCCACTGCCAGAGCGCGTACTTCTGGATCACCAGCGAGACGCCGAACGTCGCGAGGATGGTCGTCAGCGGATCGCGTCCGATCAGCGGCCGCAGCGTCGTGACCTGGAGCAGCGCGCCCAGGATCGCGATGACGATGGCGGCGGCGACCAGCGCCAGCCAGTAGCTGCCGGTCATGCCCAGCACGGTGGCCCCGACGAACGCGCCGAGCATCAAGAGGTCGCCGTGGGCGAAGTTGACGATGTCCATGATGCCGAAGATGAGCGTCAGGCCCGATGCCACCATCGCGAGGACCATGCCGTTTACGAGCCCGTGGAGGGTTTGAATGATGATCTGGTCCATCTCAGACCCCCAGGTATTCGTGAATGACGCGTTGATCGGCGCGGAGCTCGGCGGCGGCGGCGTGGTGGCGCACGGTGCCCTTCTCCATGATGTAGACGCGCCCGGCGGCGTCCAGCGTGAGCGGAACGTTCTGCTCGACCAGCAGAATGGCCACGCCGTCGCGGTGGAGCGCGTGGACGATCTCCTGGATCTGCGCGACCATCCGCGGCATCAGCCCCTCGGTCGGCTCGTCGAGCAGGATGATCTTCGGCTCGAGCACCATCGCGCGGGCGATCGCGAGCATCTGCTGCTCGCCGCCCGACAGGGTGCCGCCGGCCTGATGGCGGCGTTCTTTCAAGATGGGAAAGTAGGCGTAGACCTTGTCGAGCAGGCCATCACGGCGAGCCGGCGTCATGCCCGGACGGTCGAGCCCGGTTCGGAGATTCTCGAGCACCGTGAGGAGGCGAAAGATCCGCCGCTCCTCAGGAACCCAAGCGATCCCGAGCCCGGCGAGCCCGTGCGGCGGCACACCCTCGAGATCCCGCCCCTCGAATGTGATGCGGCCCCCGGTACGGCGCGCCATGCCCATGATCGCCTTGAGGGTCGTGGTCTTGCCCACGCCGTTGCGCCCGAGCAGGCCGACGACCTCGCCGGCGCGCACCTCGATCGACACGCCGTGCAGCACGTGGGACTTGCCATAATGGGCGTCGACGTTCTCGAGGATCAGCATCAGGTCTTGAGGTAGACCTCCTGAACCCGCGGATTGGCTTGGATGTCAGCGGGCCGGCCCTCGGCCAGCACCTCGCCGTAGTTCAGCACGGTGATCGTATGGGCGAGCCCCATCACGACTTCCATGTCGTGCTCGACGATGAGGATCGTCAGGTCGCGCGCGATGCGCCGGATCAGATCGACGGTGGCGTGCGTCTCGGTCACGCTCATTCCGGCCGTCGGCTCGTCCAGGCACAAGAGCTTTGGCTCCGTCGCCAGCGCGATCCCGATCTCGAGGTTGCGCTGCTCGCCGTGCGAGAGATTCGACGCGAGCTCGTCTTCCTTGCCGGCCAGCCCCACGTCAGCCAGGACGGCGCGCGCCCGGGCGATGACGTCTCCGTACGACCGATGGTGGCGCATCATGCTCCAGTTGTGGCGACGCGACTGGCTTGCGATCCTGACGTTCTCCAGCACGGTGGCACCCGGCAGGATGTTGGTGATCTGGTACGAGCGGGCGATCGCCTTGCGCGAGATGGCGTGAGGCGGCAATCCCGCGATGTTCTCGCCGTTGAACACGATCCGTCCGCTGGTGGGACGGATCACGCCGGTCAAGGAATTGAAGAACGTCGACTTGCCCGCGCCGTTCGGGCCGATGATCCCGCGGATCTCGCCGCGCGCCACGGAAATGCTCACGTTGTTGACGGCCGCCAGACCGCCGAACCGCACGGTCAGGGCTTCCGTCTTCAGGAGCGGATTGGATTCGGTCAGCGCGGACACGCTCTGGCGAATGACCCGGAGCGTCCCGGCACCCGGAACGCTCCGAGCCCCCGATGCCTTTAGGCGAACTTACAGGCGGGCGGGACCAACGTCTTTTCCTTAGCGATCGTTTCTAGGAGCTTGTGCTTGTTGTTCTGGATCGTGAAGATGAACTCGCGCAGGAACGCCTGGTGGTCTTCCTTCCGGATCGTCTTGTCGCCCTGCGGGAAGTCG
>DATFSB010000292.1:0-5289 GCA_035262825.1 Gemmatimonadales bacterium
GATGACGGTGCGTAGTCCCGCGCCGCCCCAGCGCGCTCCCACGAGCGCCGCCGCCGTGGCGTGCTGCCAGCGTTCCAGCTCGGGAATGCGGAAGGTGACGACGTGCAGGTCCGCAAACGCGCGAGACCGCTCCAGCACGGCCAACAGCCGCCGGTCGAGCGCCGCCAGCAAGGGTGCGAGGGCCGCTGCTCCCGCGCGGCGCGCCTGCGCCAGCGCTTCCCACCCGACCTCGGCGAGCTGCTCGCGCTCCCACACCGCCTCGAAGCCCGGAGCATCACTGGCGGTCAGCAACGGCTCGAGCGCCGCGATGAACGCGCGCAACCGGTCACGTGCTTCCACCTTCCGAACATACGGCATTGCGCTCCGTTTTGCCGCCGCTTAACCTTGCCTCCCGTCACCAGATGCGCGTCCGTTTCCGCTTCCTCCTGGCCGTCGCAGCCTCTTCGACCGCGGCGTGCGTACGCGAGACCGGCCCGATCGTGATCGGCCTCGCGGGACCGCTACAGGACCCATTGGGCGTGTCGGAGCAGCGCGCGGCGCATTACATCGTCGACCAGATCAACCAGCACGGGGGCGTCCGCGGCGGGCGCCGGTTGCAGCTGCGCGTGCTGGACGACAGCGGCACCGAGAACGGCGCGGTGCTCGCCGCCCAGGCGCTCTACAACGATCGCTCCGTCGTCGCCGTCGTCGGGCACATCACCTCGGGAACGAGCATCGCCGCCGCGCGGGTGTATGGCGACGGCAGCGACCCGATCGCGATGGTCTCACCCACCGCTTCGAGCCCGGAGCTGTCGGGGATCAGCCGCTACGCCTTCCGTGTCTGCCCCAGCGACCTGTCGCATGGTCCCGCCCTGGCGCGGTTCGCCCGCCAGAAGTTCGGCGCGCAGCGCGCGGGGGTGCTGTATCTGAACGACGATTACGGTCGCGGCGTACGTCAGGCGTTCGCCACGGAGTTCACGCGACTCGGCGGAGTAGTGGTCGAGGAGGACCCGTTCCTTCCCACGACCGGCTCGCTCGAGCCCTATTTCTCGCGCATGAAGCGCGCCGGTGTGGACGTCCTGATGCTCGCGACGGACGTCCCCGGCGCCGAGCAGGCGTTACGGGAAATGCGCCGTCAGGGATTGCAGTGGCCGGTGGTCGGGAGCGATGCGCTCGTCGGAATCGAAGCGGACGGCGCGCTGGCGGAAGGGATTCACATTTCTTCCGCCTATCTCCCCGACCGTCAGGGCGACCAGAACGCCAAGTTCGTGGTCGATTACTTCCGCGCCACGCGGGGGCAACGCCCCAACGACGTCGCCGGTCTCACCACCGATGTCTTCCAGCTGTTGGAGGCTGCGCTGGATTCCGTCGGCCCCGACCGCCGCGCGATCCGGGATTACCTGGCGAGCGTCGGGGGCAGCCGGCCGGCGTTCGAAGGCGTCACCGGACGGATCGCGTTCGACTCGAGCGGTGACGTGCGCGGGAAGCCGCTGACGATCGCAATCGTCCGGAACGGCCGGCTGGTGGCGGAGGCGAGCGAATGAGGCTGCGGCCGCCTCTGCGGCTCAACACCGTCCGGGCGCGCATTCTGGTGGGGCTGGGCGCGCTCGCCCTCGGTCTCGTGATCACGGCCGCGACCGGCGCCGCCGGCCTCTCGACGATCCGGCAGCGCATCACCTCTGAGATGGACAATGTACGCACCACGACCGCCGTGAGCACCGGTCTGCTCACGACGGTCTTCGCGGAGCTGCGGGCCGCCGAGCAGTACCTGAGCGCGCCGGACAACCGTGTGCGGTCGGAGTTTCAAAGCGCCGCCGACAGCTCGTTCCAGTACGAGAAGCGACTCGAGCGCCTGGGTGATTTGACGGTGGAAGACCGTCTCGTCGTCAATCGCATCAAGCTGCTGCAATCGTCGATTCAGGTCGATTACGCCGTGTCGCACGCCCTGCGCGACCTGGGCCGCAACGCGGAAGCGCAGACGCGGGTCGGCGCGGTCCGCGCGTCCGTCGCCGAGCTGATCCAGCTGGTGCGTGGACTCTCGGCCCGGCAGGCGGAGAAAGCAGGACAAGTCGCCGAACGCCTCGCGCTCGTCGCCGGACGCCGCCAGCTCTTCCTGTGGCTGGTGCTCGCGGTGTTCATCGCGCTCGGCGCGGTCGCGTCGATGCTGACGGTGCACTCAGTCGAGACGCCGCTCGCTCGGCTCGTCACCGCGGCGGAGCGCTTCGGCGCCGGCGATCTGCGTCCCGTGACTACGGGCGCGATGCCGCGGGAATTCCAGGTGCTGGCGCACGCGATGCGCGACATGGCCGAGCGTTTGCGCGGCATCGTGCGGGAGGTGATCGGCGAATCCGACCGCATCACGTCCTCGGCCGGCGATCTCTCGGCCGTGAGCGAGCAGCTCGCGGCAAGCTCGAGCGAGGTCTCGACCGCCATGGTCGACATTTCGAGCGGCGCAGAAGTCCAGCGCGACGAGCTGGTGGCGATCGAGTCCGGCCTCGACAAGATGCGCCGCGCGGCATCGGACACGGCGACAGCCGCCGCCGAGGTCACCCGGCTCGGCGAGGAAATTCGAGTCGCCGCCACGCGCCACCGCGAAGGCATCCAGACCGCCGGCTCGTCGCTGCTCGGAATCCGGGAGGTCGTCCTCACCACGGCCCAGCAAGTCGGCCGTCTCGTCGATCAGAGCGCCGCGATCGACGATTTTGTGGACCTGATCCGGCGCATCTCGTCCCAGACCAACCTGCTGGCGCTGAACGCCGCCATCGAGGCGGCGCGCGCCGGGGAGCACGGGCGCGGATTCGCCGTCGTCGCCGAGGAAGTGCGCCAGCTCGCCGACGAATCGGCGCGGGCGGCCGAAGAGGTGGCGCGGGCCACCGCGGCGATCCGCCAGGAGATGGACGGGATGACGGCCGTCATGGGCGACGGCCAATCCAAGGTACGCGGAATCGAGGCGGTGACCGAGGGGGCGGCCACAGCCCTCGCAGACATCGCGACCGCGGTGGAGCAGGTCGAGGTGGCCGCGGGGCGCGTCGCGGGGGTCGCCGAAGCCAACCGGGGCATCGCTGAGGATCTCACCCGGAAGACCGAGCAGGTCGCCTCGAAGGCGGGGTCCCACTCCGCGGGGGCCCAGGAAGTCTCGGCCGCGGCCGAGCAGCAGGGGGCGTCAACCGAGGAGCTGGCTGCCGGCGCCGGCACGCTGCTGCAGGCCGCCGAAAAACTCCGGTCGTTGGTGAAGGGGTTCCGCGTCTAGCGGCGGGACTTCTTTTTCTTGTCGGGCTTCCGGGCGGGCCTGGGCTTCGCGCTGCGCACCGGCTTGCGCTTCACCGTCTTCAGTGCACCCTGCACGTCGGCGAGCACGCGGTCCCCTTCATCCGGACCGATCAGCCCCCGGCGCACCGCATAGCGCACCAGCTCTTCGGCGTCATCGATCTCGAACTCGCCGATCCCCGACGCCGCCCGGATCGCCTTGACGAGCGCGTCCGCCACCGGGCTGCGCAACACGCTGGCAATCCCGGGAAGGGCTTCGAGCAGAGAGGAGATCTGTGATCCGCCGAGCTCGGCAGGCATGGGGCTAGGGAACTCCAGGTTGAAGGTCGCGCCAACCTACAGCACACCCCCCCGAAGCGTCAAGAATTCAGACGCTCCACCCCCGTCATCCTACTGCTGATAGCGCAGGTAGAGCGAGAGTCCCGTAGCGGTTACGTCGGAGCGGCCGGCCGAAGGATCGAAGATCCAACCGGTGCCGAATCGGCCGCTGGCGACTCCGGACCAGCGATCGTTCAATCCGAAGCGCAGGTTCGTGCCGAAGCTGTATAACCGCCCGCCGCGAACGTCGGCGGGACTCCACTGGCGGAAGGCGGCAAGCGGCTCGATCGCGAAGCGCGGCGACAGCTGGCGCGCAAGCCGGATTTCGGTGTTGAAGACGTTCTCTTTCGTGTCGCTCAACGTCGTGGCACCCGAGCTCCCCGCCATCCGGTAGTAGTCCCACGCCCCGAACGTGAGGCTCGTCCGGCCCCACGAGTAGGCGTAACCGAATTCGGTGATGAAGCGCGACCCCGGATTGAACGGGCCGAGCCCGCTGCTGCTCACGCCCGAGAATTCGTCGGTCGAGAAGGTCGAGAACGTCACCCCGAAAACCAGCCGCGCCCGCTCTCCCACCAGGCGGTCGGCACCGAGCCGCAGCCGCCCCTCGAGGCCTGGCTTGTAGTTGAGACTGTCGTTCGTGAACGGGTGATAGTTCGCCTGGAAGCGAACACTCCCCGCCAGGCCGAGATTCCATTTCCCGGCAGGAGTCGCGTATGCCAACCCGGTCGTCACGCCGAACGCACTGCCCAGGCTGTTGACCGGGAACGAGAGGTAGGTCGAGCTGACGCCGCTGGCCACGCGAAACGAGTCCGTCGGAAACGAATGCTTCCCCGTCGGGAGGTTGACGGAGATGGACGCCACCGCGCGCTGCGCGCCGATCGTGTAGAGCAGGCGCAGCTGCGTATCGGTGAGACCCGAGTGCACCAGCGACGCGGAGTCGGTCACCTCGGTATGCGCGTAATGCGTCGTCAGGTCGAGCGACGCGTGGGCCCCCAGTGGTGCGACGAGCACCAGGGGAAGACTCCATTGCGCACCGCTGTGCACGACGTACCCCTTGTCGAACCCGTAGCGCTGATAGTCGAACCCGCCGAGGCCGCTCCAGCTCGAGTACAGCGCGGTGTTGCCCTGGGCGGCCAGCGGGCTCGCGAGCGCGGCGGCGAACAGAACGAACCGGATGCGCATGTGCCGCGCTCCTATGGCCGTTTGATGATGATGATGATGGTCCCGATCAACGCCGGCCCGCCCTTCGGCAACCCCTGACAGTTGGCTGCCTCGCACACGGGGTCCGTGCGCGGCTGACTGGTCGGGTTGCTCCCCACTTGATCGGAGATCGTGGTGCCGCTCGGCACCGTCGTATTGATCCCCTGCTGCAGCGCCTGTGTCGTGCCGGTAGTCGGCGCGCCACCACTCGGCGTCCCGGTCCCGCCGCCGATCACCCCGGCAAGAGTGTTGTCGGGCGTACCGCTCGCCGAGGACGCCGCCTCACTCGACTGCGACTGCTGCACGGCCGCCTGGAAGGTCGGATCGCGCTGCGCCGCCGCTTTGAAGTCCGCGCTTGCCGCGCGGAAGTCACCCTTGTCCTGAGACTCGAGCCCGCGGCTGTAGAGCAGGAACGCCTGCAGGTCCCTGGTGGGCCGCTCGCTGATGGCGATGCTCTCGGCGGGCGAAATGGGAACGCCCGTCTTGGTCAGGAGCTGGAACACCACCGACTTTTCGAGATCGAAC
>DATFSB010000293.1:0-9875 GCA_035262825.1 Gemmatimonadales bacterium
AACGGGCCGGATGACGGAGAAGTACGACGTGGTGGACCTGAGCCGCCGGGCGGGCGGCGGCGAGTACCCCAATCAGGACGGTTTCGGGTGGACGAACGGCGTGGCGCTGGCGCTCGTGGGACAGGCGTCGGGAATCATGCGCGTGCCGCTGCCGCCGCCGATCATGGTTCCCCGTCCGGCCCCCAAGCCACCGCGATCCCGTCTCGGGGCGACACGCTAAAGCGTGTGCCTCCAAAACCACTGTGCTGTAGCACAGTGTTGTTCGAGGCGCACCCTTTAGAGTGTCGTCGCCGATCTACCGGTGCCGCTTGGTCGTAACCAGGATCACCCCGTTGACCCCACGAGGGCCATACAGCGCCGTCTCCGCAGGGTATTTCAGCACCTCGATGCTGGCGATGTCCTCGGGGCCGAGCCAGTCGAGGCCCCGTCCCGGTGAAATGGTCATCGGGGTGCCGTCCACGACGTACAACGGCTCGCCAACACCGACGGCCCCGATGATACGAATCGAGGTGCCACCGGTGGTTGTTCGCGAGACGTCGACACCATGGAAGCGGCGATCGGGCGCGATCCGGGGCACAGCTGTAGGTTCCGTCGCACCCGGGCTATGCTGACAACCGATGATTATTGTGAGCGAGATTCCGCATATGAGTACGCGGCCGCGGCACATAAGAGACATGACGCCCCCTCTGTGAACCCTGCCGACGGCGTTGGTTTGCACGGCTCGAATGCTTCATGAGCCGTTGGACGGAGGCTTCAAGCACTATTTTGGGGCGACACGCTAAAGCGTGGGCCTCCGTCACGGAAGGCGATACGCAAAGCGTGTGCCTCCAGAGTCACGGTGCTACAGCACAGTGTCGTTGGGAGGCGCACGCTTCACGGTGTCGCAATTCGGGGCACACCCTCTAAATGACTCCTGATAGTCTCACCCCGCTGCGCGACGACGTCCGCTTGCTCGGCAACCTGCTCGGCGAAACGCTGCGCCGGCAGGAAGGCGAGCAGCTGTTCGCCACCGTCGAGCGGGTGCGGGCGCTCTCGAAGAGCGGGCGGGCGGGGAATGCAGCCGACTTCGACGAGCTGGAGCGCGTGCTGCGTGAGCTGCCGCTCGACCAGGCGCTCACCGTGGCGCGCGCGTTCGCCCATTTCCTGAACCTTGCGAACATCGCCGAGCAGCACCACCGCCTGCGCCGCCGGCGCGAGCACCAGCTAGCCCCCGGCTCGGCGCCGCAGCAGGCGTCGTTCGAGGATAGCTTCGCCCGCCTGCTCGCATCGGGCGTGACCCAGGAAGCGCTGCACGATCAGGTGCGATCCCTGCGCATCGAGCTCGTGCTGACGGCGCACCCGACGGAAGTCACGCGCCGCACGATGCGGCAGAAGGCGCGCACCATCGCCGAGCTGCTCGAGCGCATGGACCACCCCGACCTGACGCCGGCGGAGCGCGCGGAGGCAATCGACGCGCTGCGCGCGGAGATCACCGCCGCATGGCAGACCGATGAGGCGCGCGCCGGGCAGCTCTCCCCGATCGACGAGGTCAAAGGCGGCCTCGTCGTGATCGAGCAGACGTTGTGGGACGCCGTGCCTGCTTCGCTGCGCGCCCTTGACCGCATCTTGCGGGCTGCGACGGGAAAGCCCCTCGGGGTCGACGTCGCGCCGATCCGCTTCGGCTCCTGGATCGGCGGCGACCGGGACGGCAATCCCAACGTCACCCCCGCAGTCACTACTGAGGCCTGCCTCCTCGCCCGCTGGATGGCCGCCGATCTCTTCCACAAGGAAATCGACGCATTGCGCTCCGAGCTGTCGATGCGCGACGGGTCCGCCGGGCTCGTAGCCCGCGCCGGTGAGGAGCGGGAGCCCTACCGCGCGCTGCTCCGAGAGGTGCGCGACCGCCTCGCCTATACCCGCGACTGGATCGACGATGTCCTGAAAGGACGCCGCGCCCTCACCGAGTGGAAGACCGACACCCGCCTCTATCTCGATCCCGAGGATCTTGCCGAGCCGCTGCGGCTGTGCGATCGGTCGCTGCGCGAGTCGAAAGCGGAAACCATCGCCGACGGACGGCTGAGTGACGTGCTGCGCCGAGTGGCGTCGTTCGGGCTCGCGTTGGTGCGGCTCGACCTGCGCCAGGAGTCAGGCCGCCACACCGCTGCACTCGATGCGGTCACTCGGGGATCGGGACAGGGTTCGTACGCCGAGTGGGACGAGGCGCAGCGGGTCGCGTATCTCACACGGCAGATCGCCGACGGGGGCGGCGCGGTCGCGGCTGCGTCCTCGGCCGCGTCACAGTTCCCGCCGGAAGTCCAGGACGTCCTCGCCACCTTCCAACACGCCGCCGCGCTGCCGCCAGGCTCGTTCGGTGCGTACGTGATCTCCCTCGCGAGCAGGCCTAGTGACGTGCTGGCGGTCGAGCTGCTGCAGCTCGCGGCGGGTATCACCCCGCCGCTGCGCGTCGTCCCGTTGTTCGAACGCGTGCCGGACCTGCAAACAGCGGGAGCGACGATGACGGATCTGCTCGGGCTGGCGGCCTACCGCGAGCGTATCCAGGGGCACCAGGAGATCATGGTCGGCTATTCCGATTCCGCCAAAGGCGACGGCCGCCTCTCGGCGGCATGGGAGCTGTATAAGGCGCAGGAAGACGTCGTAGCCGCGTGCCGGGCGAGGGGCGTGAGCGTCACCCTGTTCCACGGCCGGGGCGGCACGGTCGATCGCGGCGGCGGGCCGATGCATCTCGCGATCCAGTCTCAGCCGCCCGGCTCGGTGAATGGGTCGCTGCGCGTGACGGAGCAGGGGGAGACGATCGACTCGAAGTTCGGGCTCCCCGGGATCGCGCTGCGGACGCTGGAGCGCTACACCACGGCCGTACTCGAAGCGACCCTGCGCCCCGTGCAGAACCCGGAGCCACGCTGGCGCCAGCGGATGCAGCTGCTCGCCGACAGCGCCCGCGGCGCTTATGGAAGGGTGGTGCACGACACTCAGGGCTTCATCGACTATTTCCGGGCCGCGACACCGCAACCGGAAATCGAGAAGCTGAGGATCGGCTCGCGCCCCGCGCGGCGCACCACGACGGCAGGGCTGGAGGGGCTGCGCGCCATTCCCTGGGTCCTCGCCTGGACGCAGACGCGCCTCATGTTGCCCGCCTGGCTCGGTGTCGGTGCCGCTCTCCAGCGGTCAGGGAGTGAGGACATCGAGCTGCGCCAGATGTACGACGCGTGGCCGTTCTTCTCCTCGACGCTCGATCTCGTCGAGATGGTGCTGGCAAAGGCCTCACCGGAGATCGCGGCGCGCTACGATCTGCGGCTCGTCCCGGAGAAGTTACGGCCCATCGGGGAACAGCTCCGTGGCGAGCTGCGCGCGACGATCGCCACGCTGCTCAGCGTGACACGCCACCGCGAGCTGCTCGAGCACAACCCCGTGCTGCGCCGCTCGGTCGACGTGCGCAACCCCTACGTCGATCCAATCAACCTCGTGCAGGTCGAGATCCTGAGCCGGCTGCGCAGCAGTGGAGCAGACATCGAGCTGCTGCGTGATGCGCTGCTGGTGACGGTGAATGGGATTGCGGCGGGAATGAGAAATACTGGGTAGGTCTCTAATTGACAACAACCACAACCCCCTTCATCCCCGCATGCAGCGTGCAGGTGTACGCAAACTTCCCCACCGTCGTGAACTGCTTGTTATAAGTCCCGCTGTTTTGCGTCGCCGATGCCTGTCCCGGTCCGAACGTGACGTTGTGGTTCTGCGACCCCGCCCAGGTCCAGTACACGGTGTCGTTCACCTGGAGGATGACGCTGTCGGGCTGGAAGAAGTTGTCCTTGACCGCGACCGAGTCCCGGACGGGCGGAGTGGCGGCGTTGGCGCTGAACGTGACCGGGGTCAGTCCCGCCACCGTTGCCGTCACGACGTGGACCGAGGCGGCGCCGAGGGTGAGGACGGTCGCGGCCATGCCCTTGGAATCGGTCGAATCCACGGCAGGGGTGAGGCTGCTGCCGCCACCGCTGCCGGTAACGATCGCCCAGTCGACTCGCACCCCCGGCACGGGTCTGCTGTTTGCGTCGGTCACCGTGACGCTGAACGCCACGGGCAGGGCGTTGTTGTGATACCACGTCTGCGCGTCGCCCCCCGCCTTCGCCACCAGGGCCGGCGGGCCCGGCGGTTGGGTGCTGTCCGAGCTGCAGGCCAGCGCCAGGAGGCCGCAATAAGCCAGTCGTCGTGCCCAATTGTTCGCCGACGGAAGTCGGCGCGCCGGTGCGGACCAGTCTGGTATCATCACGGGCGCCCCACGACTTCGAATGTTCCCATAAGATCGGCAGTGGACGATGACCCGACGTACACATGGAATGTCCCGGGCTCCACCACGTACCGCATCGCCTGGTTCCAGAATCCAAGCTGCTGCACCGGGACGCGGAGCTCGACCGTCTTCGTAGCTCCGGCGGCGAGCTCGACACGTTGAAACCCCTTGAGCTGGCGCAGCGGCCGCGTCACGCTGCCCACGGCATCGTGGATGTACAACTGGGCCACGTCGGTGCCTGCACGTGCGCCGGTGTTGGCGACCGTCACGGACACCACCAGGGTATCGGCGGGGCGCAGCCGGGCGCTGGCGACCTTCAGACCGCTGTATGCGAACGTCGTGTAGCTCAAGCCGAACCCGAACGGGTAGAGCGGCGTGTTCGCGATGTCGAGATACTTGGAAGTGAAGTGCTGTCCCGGGGCGGCGGGGCGCCCCGTGTTCTTCTGCGCGTAGTAGATCGGGATCTGTCCCACGCTGCGCGGGAACGTCACCGGCAGCCGGCCGCTCGGGTTCACGTCCCCGAACAACACGTCGGCGATGGCATGACCCGTCTCGTCACCCAGGAACCACGTCTCGAGGATCGCCGGGACGTGCTCCGCCGACCACGACAGCACCAGCGGTCTGCCGCTCATGAGCACGAGCACTACCGGCTTCCCGGTGGCGATGATCGCTCGCTCCAGCTGCTCCTGCGCCCCCGGGAGGCCCAGCGCCGAGCGGCTCGACGCCTCGCCGCTCATCGTGTCGGCTTCGCCGACGACGAGGATCGTGAGGTCGGCCTGCTGCGACATGGCGACCGCGGCGGCGATGCCCGAGGTGTCCCCATCGGTGACGCCGGTGCCGGGCGCCGTGAGCACGGTGACGCCTGCACCGGCCCGTTCCTTGATCCCCGCCAGCACCGACACGACGTCACTGGGCCGGCTCTTGCCCGACCAGGGCCCGAGCGGGTTGACGGTGTCGGCCGCGAGGGGACCGATCACGGCGATCGTCTTCGCCGTCGCCGCGATGGGAAGGAGCCCGCCGTCGTTCTTCAGCAGGACGATCGACTCCTGCGCCGCGCGGCGCGCCAGCGCTTTGTCGGGCTCGACGGGCGGCATGGCGCGATAGGGATCGTCGAACAGGCGCAGCCGGAACTTTTCGCGCAGGATGCGGCGTACCGCCTCGTCGACCTGCGCCATCGGGATTCTGCCCGACCCCACGAGGGCGGGGAGGCTGTCGACGTAGATCGCGGCCACCATATCCATGTCGACGCCGGCGGCGAGCGCCAATCGTCCCGCTTCGGACGGCGAGGCGGCGATGCCGTGCGCCACGAGCTCGGCGACGGACGTCCAGTCGCTCACCACGAAGCCACGGAAGCGCCATTCGCCGCGTAGCACGGTGTTCGTCAGCCACGGGTTGGCGGAGCTCGGCACGCCGCCGATCTCGTTGAACGCCGACATGACCGAGCCGACACCGGCGTCGACTGCCGCCTTGTAGGGCGGCAAGTAGACCTCGCGCAGCGTGCGCTCCGACATGTCGACGGTGTTGTACTCGCGGCCCGCTTCGGCGCCGCCGTACGCCGCGAAATGCTTCACCGTCGCCAGGATGTACTGCTGGAAGCCGCGCACCCGCGCGACGGCGAGGGCCGACCCGAGGTAGGGGTCTTCACCGGATCCTTCGGCGATCCGTCCCCAACGCGGGTCGCGCGCGATGTCGACCATCGGGGCGAACGTCCAGTTGAGTCCGGCTGCTCGCGCTTCGCGCGCCGCAAACTTCGCCGTCGCCTCCGCGAGCTCCGGGTCCCAGGCGCTCGCCTCGCCGAGCGGGATCGGGAACGTGGTGCGGTAGCCGTGGATGACGTCCTGGCCGAAGAGCAGTGGAATGTGGAGCCGCGATTGCTCGACCGCGATCTTCTGCATGTCGCGCGTTGCGTCGGCGCCATCGAGGTTCAGGAATCCGCCGACGAGACCGCGACGCACCAGATCCGCCTGGGACGGGTTCGCGCCGGGATTCCAGGTCGGCAGGTTCAGCTGGCCCAGCTTCTCCGCGAGCGTCATCTGCGCGATGAGGGCGGTGATGCGTTGCTCGACAGGAGCCTGGGCGGCGAGCGATGGGGAACGGCAGACAACGCCGACGACCGCAAGGATCAGGAGCGGTGTGCGCACGGTCTCAGTCTCCAGTAGGGAACTACTGCTAGTGCCGGGTCGAGGCCTGCTTCGTCTTGATGACGATGACCCCGTTGCCGCCACGCACGCCGTACAGCGCCGTTTCGGATGGGTCCTTGAGGACCTGGATGGACTCGATGTCCTTCGCGAACAGGCCGCTGATGCGGCCGTTCGGTCCCGGGGTGATGGGGATCCCGTCCAGGACGTACAGCGGCTCGCCGTTGCCGAAGAACGAGGAGGGCCCGTGAATGCGGATGGCGACGGACCCGTCGTTGGTACGGGTAACTTCGAGGCCGGGCACCTTGCCCTGCAGCGCCATCTCGATCGGCTCGTTGGCGCCGACGCGACTGTCGACGGAGGTGACCGTCGACGGATCGCGGTTCGACAGATGTCCCGTGTCGGGCCGCGCGGCGGCTCTGGTCGTGTCGGTGACCTGGCTCTGACGGGAAGCGGCGTTGGGGTGCGCGCATCCAATCGCATACACCGCGACGACAGCGAGAGCCAAGGCACGCAACGGCGTCACCATGTGCAACAATATACCCGCAATGGACAACCTCGCCATCCCGGGGTTATTGAAGTAAGTCGATGACCTGCCTTGCGTTGTTGATCGCCGCCCAGATCGCGCGGGCGGACACCGTGCCACCGTACCTCGCATTCCCTGAGCCGCAGCTGGATGATCCGGCCGCCTATCAGGGATACGAGACGCTGGTCTACCGCGATGCGCGCAAGAACGCGCTGCAGATCTACCTGAATCGGAAGAGCGGCCGCGTCGTCCATCTCTGGGCCGACGCCCTCGACGAGAGTATCGGTTTCACCGCGCGCGATTCGTCGGGGCGCCCCGCCGGGCTGCTGTGGCTCGGCGCTGCTCGCGTGTCGGAGTCGAGCGGCAACCGCTCGTTGTCGTACACGCTCGAGTCGCCGTCGGCGGTGACGCTGGGGCACTTCCTGCTCGGGTCGATGCGGGTCGAGCGCGATCTGCAGTACGCCGGTCGCGATACGCTGCCGTTCGATTCGACGACGTTTCCGCGCCCCGAGCTCGATTCGCTGATCGCCAACGTGGCGCGGCTCGCTCCGCTGGAGCGGCCCCGCCAGCTCAAGCTGCTGTGGGCGCGATCCGTCGAGGAGCTGCGCAAACGCCTCACCCCGACCGTGCTGCAGCTGCGGCCCGCGCCGGTGGAGATGCAGATCTCCCAATCGAGCTTCGACACCAAGACGCATCTCTGGTTGATTATCGACGGCGCTTCCGGCACCACCGCAACGTTCACGAAGTCGACCGTCACCTTCCGCCCTGCCAGGGGAGGGCGCGTCCGGCTGCGGATCCGTGTCACCACCGACGCCGCCGCGCTTACACCGCTCGGTCGCGACGCGATCTTCAACGATCAGTTCCGCCGCTTCTACGATGCCGTGAAGGCCGACACGACGCATCCCGAGCGGTTTCGCCGGCTGGAGCGCGAAGTGCGCGGGATCGAAGTGCTGTGTTACCGCGAAAAGATGATGGCGGGGCTCCCCAACTTCGCGACCTACTTCGGGCGCGACATGTTGATGACGGTGCTGTTGATGCGCCCCGTGTGGGATGCGTCGATGCCGGAGCATGCAATCGCGAGCGCGCTGCGCAAGCTGTCGCCCGAGGGCGCGGTGAGCCACGAGGAGGCGCTCGGCGGCCAGGCGATTCGCGAGCACGCGGCGGAATACAACCGGCTGGTTGCCGCGGGAAAGCTCCCCGCCGCGCGCGCCGTGCTGAGCAATCTTCAGGCGGTGCGCGAGAACTACATCATGGTGGACGCCAACTACCAGCTCCCGGTAGTCGAGGCGGGGTACTTGAGCGACGCCCGTGTCCCGGCGGAGCGGCGGCGGCGCTTCCTGCTGGAGCCGGGCCGCCTTGGAAAGCTGATCGCCAACCTCGCCTACGTCGCGCGCCAGACCGCCGCCTACGCACACGATCCCTCACCCACCAACCTCGTCTCCTTCCCCCGGAGCGATGAGGGCCGTTGGATCTCGGCGAGCTGGCGCGACAGCCGCGACGGCTACGGCGGCGGTCGCTTCGCCTACGACGTGAACGCGATCTGGGTGCCCAACGCGCTGGCGGGGATCGGCACCATCCTCGACGCGATCAAGCAACTCGGCATCACTCAGCAGCAGCTCGAGTCCCTCGCTCCCGCGACCCACGATGCGGCGCTCGCGGCGTTCGCCGCCGATCGCGGCGCGCTGGAGCATGCGGTGCTGACCTGGAACGGCGCCGTGCGGCACTTCCAGGTGGTGCTCGCCCCGGAGCAGGTCAACGCGCTGGTGGAAGCGAAGCTCAAGTCGCTGCCCGCGGACGAGCAGGGCTACTGGGACGGCATCCTCGCCACCGCCCTGCCGGTGCAGCAGACCGACTCGCTGCGGTTCCTCGCCGTCTCACTCGACGGCGATGGCCGTCCGGTGCCGATCGTGAGCACCGATCCCGCGATGCGGCTGCTCGTGGTGCGGCTCAACGTCCAGGAGACGCGCTCGCAAGTCGAGGCGCTGCTCAGGCCGTACCCCATCGGGCTGTTCGTCGATGGCCTCGGTCCCCTCACCGCCAACGACGCCTTCGCGACGAAGGAGGTCTGGGACGCGTTCCGGCAGGACGCGTATCATTCCCCGACCGTCGTCTGGGGCAGGGACGTGAACGAGCTGCTGGCGGGACTCGCAGGGCAGTTGTCGACCGCCGGCGCCGGCGCCGATACGGCGTGGATCGCGGGGGCGCTGCGCAAGATCAATGACGCGGTGGAGCGCTCGGGCCTGCGGCACGCCGAGCTGTGGAGCTACCGCATTGAGAATGCGAAACTGGTCCCCACGCGGTACGGGACCAGCTCGGATGTCCAGTTGTGGAGTCTGACCGACCTGGCTGTGCAATTCCTCCTCCACCAACCAAGGCCATGACCTCACTCCACCCGTTCGACCTACTGGTGATCGCCGGCTACTTTCTCATCCTGCTGGGCATCGCTTATTGGGCGGCGAAAAAGGAAAAGAACGTCAGCGCCGACTTCTTCCTCGCCAGCCGCAATGTGGGTTGGCTCGCCGTCGCCGCCAGTCTCTTCGCCTCGAACATTGGAAGCGAGCACCTCGTCGGGCTCGCTGGCTCCGGGGCGGCGGGCGGATTGGCGGTCGGCCACTTCGAGTGGCTAGCGTGCCTCATCCTGCTGTTGCTGGGGTGGCTGTTTGTGCCGTTCTACCTGAAGACCGGCGTGTACACGATGCCGGAATTCCTGGAACGACGCTTCAACTCCGCCTCCCGCAGCTACTTCACGTGGGTTTCGATCATCGGCTACGTGCTCACCAAGATCAGCGTAACGCTCTACGCCGGCGGCGTGGTGATGCACGCCGTTACCGGACTCGAATTCTACAAGAGCGCCATCGTGCTGATCGTCATCACAGGGCTGTACACGGTGCTCGGGGGCTTACGCGCCGTGATCTATACGGAGGTGATGCAG
>DATFSB010000294.1:0-14607 GCA_035262825.1 Gemmatimonadales bacterium
GGCTCGCGCAGCGTCTGGCGCACCGTCATGCGAGGGTTGAGCGAGCCGTACGGATCCTGAAACACGATCTGCATCCGACGGCGCAGCGTCCGCAGCGGGGTAGGTCGCAGCTCGAATACTTCGGTCCCGTCGAGCCGGAACGAGCCCGAGGTCGGCTCCGTGAGCCGCAGCAGGGTGCGGGCAACCGTCGTCTTGCCGGAGCCCGATTCGCCGACGAGACCGAGCGTCTTCCCCGCGGGGATGGCGAAGGATACGCCGTCGACCGCACGCACGGCGTGGCGCGCGCGTCCCAGCCCGAGCCAGGCGCGCTCGCGCGGATAGTGCTTGACGAGGTCGCTGACCTCGACGAGCGTCGCGGCGGAAGCGGTCACCGCGGGGTGCGCCGCGCCGGCTCGGCGACGAGCCAGCAGCGCGCGCGGTGGCCCGCCGTTCCCGTCTCGAACAGCGGCGGCTCCTCGGTGCGGCACTTCTCCCAGGCGAACGGGCAGCGCGGATGAAAGCGGCACCCGCCGGGCCACGCCGTGGCCGGCGGGACCGAGCCCGGGATACTGCGCAGCCGCTCGCGAGGCTGGTCGAGGCGCGGGATGGAGGCGAGCAGCCCTGCGGTGTAGGGATGCTGCGGGGTCGCGAACAAGTCCCGCGTCGGCGCGGTTTCGACGACCTGCCCGGCGTACATCACCACGACGCGGTCGGCCGATCCGGCGACGACGCCGAGGTCGTGGGTGATCAGCAGCACCGCCATGTTCAGCTCGCGCCGCAGCCGGCCGAGCAGGTCGAGAATCTGCGCCTGAATCGTGACGTCGAGCGCGGTGGTCGGCTCGTCAGCGATCAGGATCTGGGGGTGGCAGATCAACGCCATGGCGATCATGACGCGCTGGCGCATTCCGCCCGACAGCTGGTGCGGGTAGTCGTCGATGCGGGTCTCGGGATCGGGAATCCCGACCAGGCGCAGCAGGTCGATGGTGCGCTTGCGCGCCTCGCCGCGCGACAGCTTCTGGTGGACCAGCGCCGCTTCAGCAACCTGCGCCCCGATGGGCAGGACCGGATTGAGCGAGGTCATCGGCTCCTGGAACACCATCGCGATGCGGTTGCCGCGCACCGCCCGCAGCTCGCGCGGCGGCAGCGTCAGCAGGTTGCGGCCTTCGAATTCGATGAAGCTGCCGGGCAGGATGTGACCGGGCGGCTCGGGGACGAGGCGCAGGATGGAGAGCGACATGACCGTCTTGCCGCAGCCGGACTCGCCGACGATCCCGAGCGTCTCGCCGGCGGCAAGCTCGAACGACACGCCGTCGACGGCGCGCGCGGTGCCGCTGCCGCGGTCGGTGACGAAATACGTCTTGAGATCGTGGACGCGCAGCACCGGATCGGGCATCGCGTCACAAGATAACGCCGTGACGGCTAGGCGGCCGTGGACTCCACCTGCTGCAGCACGCGCTGGAACGCGTCGTACACGTCGCTGCGCCACCAGTGACGGCACTGGCTCATTTCGGCGAGCGCCGCGGCGTGCGACATGGCGGGGCGGTAGCTGCGCGTCGTGGTGAGTGCGTCGTACACGTCCACGATCCCGATGATCTGCGCGTTGAGGGGAATCTCGTCGCCGCGCAGCCGGTCGGGATACCCGGTGCCGTCCTGCTTTTCATGGTGCCAGCGGATGATCGGCTTGATATCCCAGGGAAACTCGACGGCGTCGAGCAGCTCGATCCCCCAGATCGGGTGCATCTTGATGACGTCGAACTCTTCCGGCGTGAGGCGCCCCGGCTTGTTGAGGATCTCGTGGGCGACGCGGATTTTGCCCACGTCGTGCAGGTACGCGCCCACGCGCACCGTGGTGCGCTGGTGCGTGTCCAGCCCCATCGTCTCGGCGACGTCGACCGCGTAATTGGCGACCCGCTCGCAGTGGCCGAAGGTGTAGCTGTCCGACGATTCGATCGACTGGCCCCAGTCCCGGACCAGGGCGAGAAAGGTCGCTTCCAGCCGCGCCACGCGGCCGGAGACGTCGCCCAGCTCCCCACGGGCGTCGAGACGGCCGAACATCGTGTGGGCGGCATTGAGCAGCTGCAGCGCGTCCTGGTTGCGCCCCATCGACTGATAGAGAAGCGCCAGCTCCCGCGACGCCTCCGCTTCGCTCAGCACCGACCCGGTGCGGGCGGCGAGCTCGATGGCGGAGCGCAGGCGGGCGTCGGCCAGCGCCGGCCGGCCGGTCTCGCGGTACACCGTGCCGATCACGCGATACGCATCGGCCTTGTCGAGCTGCGCGCCGAGCTGGTCGAAGACGGCGAGTGCCGACTCGGCGCCGGACATCGCCTGCTCGAACCGCTGCCGCGCGAGGTGCACTTCGGCATGATTGAGCTGGCACAGACCCTGAAGACGGATGTCGCCGATAGCGCGGGCGATCGCGAGACTCTGCTGGAAGTAGTCGTCGGCTTCGTCCCACTGCCGGCGATCGGCGCTGATCATTCCGAGATTGTGAAACGCGAGGGCGCACCCCGCCTCGTTGCCCGACGCGCGATAGGCCGCGAGCGAGCGGCGATAGTGCTCGAGGGCGGAGTCGAGATCCCCCTGCACGTTCGCGACGATGCCGAGGTTCTGCTCGAGCCTGGCCTGCAGCTCGGTGGAGCGACCGCCGAGCGTCAGGGCCCGCAGGAACGTCTCGCGGGCACCGCCCAGGTCGTCGCCTTCGAGCGCGAAGCCGCCGAGCACGTTCAGGGCTTCGGCGGCGAGCACGTCGTCTCCGGCGCGCGTGGCGACATCGTAGCTGCGCTGCACCGCGGCGCGCGCCGCGTCGGGCTCGCTGCGGTGGTGGTGCAGGACCGCCACCCGCCGCAGCGCCTCGGCCTGCAGCGCCCACTCCCCGTTGCGCTGTGCGGCGTCGACCGCCGCCATGTACCCCTGCATCGCCTCCGTCACGCACCCCGACCGCTCGGATACCCTCGCCTCGTGCAGCAGATCGGCGGCGCGGTGCGACGATGTCGCGGGCGTTACCCGTGCTCCCGGCACGCGGGAAAAGCGCGGCGACTGCACGCGTCTACCAGGCGACTGCGTACCGCGAGAAGTGGTTGACCTGTCCCGTGACCGTCTTCGAGAGCAGGTTGTCGAGCGACAACAGGTACGACAGGATCTGCAGATTGTTGGACGTGTACGCGATCCGTTTCGGCACGATGCGACCCAGCAGATTGCAATTCGCGTACGTCATCGTCAGCGTCGCCGGCCGGGCGAACTGCAGCCCTTCGGGGGCGAAGCGCACCGAGTTGACGGTATCCGGCAGCTGCTCGCCCGAGATCTGCACCGGCTGGGCGAGGGCGCCCGCCGGCACCTGCAGCGTGTACTGGCCGATTTGCAGGCGGCCGCCCGCCGAGCCGATCACCGCGCTGCTCTTCACGTCGGGCAGCGGCGTGCAGCGCAGCAGGCCGAGCTTGCCGACCAGACTGGTCGTGGTGCTCACCACACCCGAGACGAGCTCGCCGGAGACCGGCGGGGTGGGGGTGACCGAGACGCCCGTCGGACTGCTGTCGGGACGGCAGCTCCACACCGTCACGGCGAGCAGAGCGGCGACGGGAAGAGCGAGCAGAACGCGCGAGAACCGCATACATCACTCCCGAACTGAACGAGTAATTGTCGAAAAACCGGCAAATCTCGTGGGCAATGATGGTGCCAATCATGAAGGTTTCTTCTGGTGACCGGGGGCACAGGGCCGGTGTGAGCGGCTCATGGCAACGTCTCAGACTGGCGCGCGGCGATTCGTACGTCTGCGGCATACGAGCGACAACTGAACGAGTATGGAGGGAGCGCGACACCGAAATTCGCGAGCGAGGAGGACAGGCACAAGGGGAGCGTGACGGCGGTTACACTCCCCGCGCCCTGGGATCGAGGGCGTCCCGCAGCGCGTCGCCAGTCGCGTTCAGCGCCATGACCGCCAGGGCAATCGCCAGTCCTGGAAACAGCGTCGTCCACGGCGCCGTGCCGAGCTGGTCCCGCCCGTCGGCGATCATGTTGCCCCAGCTGGGATGCGGCGGCTGGATGCCGGCGCCGAGGAACGACAGCCCCGCTTCGAGCAGCATCATGTTCCCGATGCCGAGCGCTGCCGAAACGATGAGCGAGGCGGCGCTGTTGGGCAGCACGTGCCGCAGCACGATCCACCACGGGCGGGCGCCCAGCGCCCGCACGGCATCGGTGTAGGGCCGCTCCCGCACGCTCATCACCTCGGCGCGCACGATCCGGCTCGTGGTGAACCACCCCGTGAACCCCAGCAGCATGATGAGCGCTGCGAGGCCGAGCTTCCCCCACAAGGCGATCCCGGCGAGCACGAGGAAGATGCGCGGGATCGACAGCCCGATATCCACGCCGCGCATCAACAGCGTGTCGGTCCAGCCGCGAAAGTAGCCGGCCGCCGCGCCGACGAGCCCTCCCAGGGTCACCGCCACCAGCATCCCGAGCGTGCCGACACCGAGCGACACGCGCGCCCCGTAGGCAAACCGGCTCCACACATCGCGCCCGAGGAAGTCGGTCCCCAACGGATGCAGCCACGACGGGGGGTGATCCTGCAGCGCGAGGATCTGCTGGTACGGCGCGAAGGCGGTCACGAGCGGGGCGCACAGCGCGACGGTTGCCAGGAAGACGAGCACGACCATGCCTCTCGTCGCGCCCGGGTGACGGAAGAACCGTTGTCCCCCGTCGCCCCAGGGACGGCGACGGCACCACGCCACCACCGCCCACGTCCAGACCGCGATGGCGGTCAACGCGGCGGCCGTCGCGACCGTCACGCGGTGAGCCGCACCCGCGGGTCCGCGGCGGCGGTGAGCAGGTCGGCGATGAGACTGCCCAGAACGACGGCGCACGTCGCCAGCAGCGTGGTTCCCAGCACCAGCGGATAATCGCGCGCGCTGATCGCGTCGGTCGCGAGCTTGCCGAGCCCCGGCCAGGAGAACACCGTCTCGATCAGGACGGCTCCCGTCAATAGAAACGGCAGCGCGACCCCGGCGAGTGAAATCACGGGCAGCAGCGCGTCCCGCCAGGCGTGGCGGACGAGCACCGCCGGTTCGGCGAGGCCTTTCGCGCGGGCGGTGCGGACATAGTCATGGCCCAGCGCCTCGAGCAAGGCGGCGCGCTGGAATCGCGCCGTGCCGCCCGCGCCCACGAGTCCCAGCGTCAACGCGGGCAACACGAGGTGGTACAACCGATCTCCGAGCCGTCCCAGCAACGGGAGTGATGCGTGCAGGGCCGGATCGGTTGTCCCCGCGGTGGGGAACCAGCCGAGCCAGAGTCCGCACACGAGCTGCAAAACGAGCGCGAGCCAGAAGGTGGGGAGCGAGTAGAAGAAGAGCGTGACGTTGGCCAGGGCGACATCCGATCGGCGCCGCGCGCGCGCCGCCTGGAACAGGCCGATCAGGATGCCAAGCGTAAAGTCGATCACCAGGGCGGCGAAGGTGAGCAGCAGCGTGTTGGGAACGGCGCCGGCGATCAGCTGGGCAACGGGGCGGCGCTTGCTGAACGATTCTCCCATCTCGCCGCGCGCCAGCGCGCCGAAGTAGCGCACGTACTGCACTCCGAGCGGCTGGTCGAGCCCGAACCTGTGCTGCAGCCGGGCAACGACCTCGGGATTCAAAGGGCGCTCGTCGGGCGGCAGGAACGGCCGTCCCGGCGCCAGGTGAACGGCGACGAAGGTCAGCGAGACGGTGACGAAGACGATGGCGAGGCCGGCGGCGATGCGCCGCAGGAGCCAGGCCCGCACTCAGCGCCCCGCGCGATCCCGCTCGATCAGCTGATTGGGGGGGATCCGCCAGGTCCGCACCAGGCCCCACCAGGAATCCGGCTGAATGCGGACATCCGCCACGCGGTGGTTCACCGCGGCGATGTTGTCCAGGGCGTACAGGATGATGCAGGGCGGATCCTGGGCCAGGGCGTCGAACGCAGACTCCCATGCCGCTTGCGCCGCGTCGCGGGTCAGGGCTGCGGAAGCCGTCCGCACCAACGCGTCAAAGCGGTCGTTGGCGTAGTGCCCCCAGTTGGTCGGCCCGGTCCGTCCCCACAGCGCGGCGACGGAGGATGACGGTGTCGGGTCGGTCTGGATCGATTCCAGCGTCGCGTCGAACTTCCCCGATTCGAGCAGCTGCTGGAAGGTGGCGTTGTCGACCTGGTCGATCACGACGGTGACACCGAGTCGCCGGTACTGCTCCTGCAACAGCTGCGCGTACTGCATCCGGGTGGGGCTGCTCGAGGGGACCGCGAGGTGGAAGCTCGGGTGTCGGCCTCGCAGCAGCCGCGCCGCTTCGAGGGTGTCGAACGGAGCCGGGGTGAGTTTCGACCTCCAGAGCCACGACCACAATTGCGGCATCGGTCCAGGCGGGATTTTCGCGTGGCCCGAGAAGACCGCCTCGACCATCTGTGGGCGATCGGCGCCGAGGACGAGTGCGCGCCGCATCTGCGGATCGGCAAATAGCGGATGCGGTTTGGACCGGTCCCCGTTCGCCCGCATGTTGAAACGCACGAAGTTGTAGGTCGAGCCGGCATAGGGGTACAACGCAAGGGCTGTGTCGGCTTTCGCCTTCGCAATGTTGGCGGGGGTGACGAGCACCTCGACTGCATCGGCCTCTCCCGACAGCACCATCGTGACGGAATTGTTGAGATTTCCTGCGATGCGCCAGATCAACCGCCGCAGATGCGGCCGTCCGAGGAAGTAGGCAGAGTCCGCCGCCAGCTCGATGCTCTGGCCCGGCGTCCAGCTGGTCAGGCGATAGGGGCCGGCCCCGACCGGAGCGCGGCCGAACGGCGCGGTCTGCCACGTAGCGCGCGGCACGTCGCGCAGCAGATGCGCTGGAAGAATGCGCATGTGATAGGTGGCGTCGTAGAACATTTCGGGATAGCGGTCCCGAAACTTGAAGATGACGGTCTCGGAATCGGTGGCCGCCACCGATGCGATGTGATCGAGGGCCGTCCGGTCCTGCGAGCCGACGAGGGTGTCGCGGTAGGCGTCGAAGGTAAAAGCCACGTCGGCCGCGGTCACCGGCGGCCCGTCCTGCCACCGGGCACGCGGATCGAGGTGGAAGGTCAGCGTCAGCGGGTCGGTCCACTCCCAGCTGCGGGCCAGCTCGGGCGTGAAGCTGGAGTCGCCAAATGTCGCGCCGTCGGGACCGATCTGGGCGAGCTTCAGGAAGATCTGGTCGAATACGTCGCGCTCGCCCGCCATGGTGGACACGGCCGGCAAGAGCGACGTCGGCTCGGCGGACGCTGCGAAGACGACGGTGCCGCAGTACTCATTGGTACACCCTCCGCGGCCGCCGCAGCCGGTGAAGGCGAGGAGAGCCACGGGAAGCCAGGCGACGGCACGACGCGACACCGCGAGCGCAGGGTTCATGGCCCGTAAGATTTCACGGCGCGTCTAGCGGCGCCAGGTCCAGGAGGGGTCGGAGAAGACGGTAGGGGACGGTAGGGGACGGCAGGGGACGGTAGAGGTGAATCCTGGCGACCAAATGGTCACGATAGCGTCGGCCACCTCCTCGAATGTGACAGTTCTACGCAGCACCTGTGACAGTGAAGTCGCAGAGCTGACAGCTGTGAGCTGAAGGCTGACAGCGTTTATTACTTCCTGCGTCCCTCCCAGCAAGATCGAGCCGTGTTGCAGAAACGCGGACCCCAACCGCACCTGCGCCGAACCGATGACTTTGCGGCCGTGTACGACGACCTCGCCACCCACTGGCGACGCGAAACAGGCGCCGGCGCCGAGGCCGGCCGGGGGGCCATTCTTCGCGGCCAGTTGCGCCGGGACACCGAGCGTCCGCAATGCGCCTGCGAGGCGCTCGTGAATGGTGCAGTAGCTCTGTTGCAGCGACCCGAACGCATCGATCGGCGCGGCGACCGCATACGTGACTTCCTGCTCGTGCCAGACTGCGCGGCCACCGGTGGGGCGGCGCACCACGTCCCAGCCGCGCCGCCCGATCTCGGCGCGATCGTAGCGGGTCAGCGCAGGCTCGTTGCGGCCGAAGGACAGACAGGCGGGCGACCAACCGTACAACCGCAGTGTCGCCTGTCCGGTACGGGCGGCGTCTTCGAGCAGCTCGACGTCGAGCGCCATGTTCCAGGCGCCGGGGCGGCCGTTCGCGTCGATCATCACCTGCCAATGCATGGCGCGCCTCCAGGGGACCACGTAACATAGGCAGCCAATGCGCGCGTCGCCGCTGCTCGCCGCTCTGCTGCCCGCGGCTCGTCTGCATGCGGTCCAATGTCCCAACGGGTCGCCGCCACCGTGTGCGCGGCCGACGACCATCGCGCCCGACCCGGGCCGCATCGCGGTGTTTCCGTTTCATGTGACGACCACCGATTCCCTGCTGGGCGAGGGGGTGGCGGAGCTCGTCGCCGGAGAGTTGACGGGGGAAGGCGGTCCACGGGCCGTGCACATGGGAACGGCGCTGCGCACCTGGCGGCGCGCGGGCGGCGGGCTGCGCTCGCCCCTCGACAACGCGGCCGAGATGCGGGTCGCCCGGGACCTCGGCGCGGGACTCGTCCTGGAGGGGAGCGTCGTCGGGCTGGGCCAGCGACTGACGCTCAGCGCGCAACTGGTGTCCGTCCCATCGGGAACGGTGCGCCGGGCGGCACCGGTCTCGGGTGTCTCGGACAGCCTCTCGAGCCTGATCCAGCAGCTCACGGCGTCAGTGCTGGTGGCGAGCGGAGCGCAGCCGCGAGAGGTTCCGCTGCGGCTCAGCGATTCCCCCGCCGCCGTCCGCGCCTACATCGAGGGAATGGCGCAGTTCCGCAGCGGGCGCTTTACCGCCGCGGCAGAGGCATTCGATCGGGCGATTGCGTACGACTCGCTATTCGTGCGTGCATCGTTCATGCGCTGGCTGACCGCCACCTGGGGGCCGGGGTTCGGGTCGGAGGCCCAACGGCTCGCGGCGCAGCGCGCTCGACGGTTTCGAGCCGCGCTCTCGTCCGCAGACCAGGTCGTGCTGGATGCCGCGTTCGGCAACCTCCAGGCTAAAGAACGGGCCGCCGTGGCTGCGCCGGAATCCCCGGAGGTCCTGTACTTCCTCGGCGACTACCTGTACCACCGCGCGCCCGCATTGGGGTGGGACTCGTCGCTCGCACGCGCACGCATCGCCTTCGAGCGCTCCGCCGCCTTGGATAGTCAGACGACCGTCTTGCACCACCTGATGGAGATCGCGATCTGGACGCGCGACTCCGCGCTGCTGCGCCGCGCCTGGTCTGGATACGACCGCGTCGTGCACGGGGCCGACGTGTACTTTGGATGGCTCGTTGCAGAGCGACTCGGGGACGCCCGCCTCAAGACGGATCTGCGCCGGCGCAGTTGGCCCGTCGGGACGGAAGATGACTTCGTGCGGGTGTTCGGCTGGCTGTCGACGGGGACCGCTCTCCCGCCCGCGACGTTCGAAGAGCTGAACACGCGTATCGGCCGCGCCGTCGTTCCGCAGCTCCAGGGTCAGCTCAAGGTCCTGCATGTGTACGCGCTCACGGTCCAGGGTCGCATAGCGGCCGCCGCGCGTGCCGCGCAGGCAGGTTTGCCGGACGACGCGCCCACGCTGGAAGGGATCAGCCCGGACCTGTGGCTCGCCGCGTCGTCACTGATTGGCTCAGTTCCGAGACCGGAGGGAAACGCCGCAGTCGCTCGACTACGCGCCGCACCGTCGGTCGACCCCGATCGCGACGCTCGCACGACGTGTATGGTCCGCCTGTGGGATGCGGTGGTGCGGGACTCGGTCGGCGTCCCGGACAGCGTCCTCCGCGCCCATGATCAGGAAGCGTGCGCCGCCATTCTGGAATTTCTGTCCGCCCCGGCGGAGGATCGTGTTGCTCGACTCGCCGTCGCGGATTCCATCGTGCGCCGGACCGGCGACGCCGTGTTCGCGTGGTCTGGGCTGGGTGAACTCATCTTGGCTCGCTACTGGGAGGCGGCCGGGAAACCGGCTAGGGGACTTGGGCTTTTGCACACACGGCTACTGGGTTTGCCCAACTGGTCGCTCGCCGAGAGTTATCGCACCGAAGGACGTCTCGCCGCGGCCGTGGGCGATACCACCGCGGCGATCCGGGTGTATCGGGAGTACCTCGATCTCCGTCGCTACGCAGATTCGCTCCTCGTGCCGCAGCGCGACAGTGTGGCTGCCGCGCTCGCTCGCCTCGATCCCTCCAAGCGGTGAGCGACCCGGACATCTCGCTCGTCATTCCCGCGTACAACGAAGCGCGTTATCTCCCGCGGCTCCTGATATCCCTGGCCGCGGCGCGGGACCGGTACGCGACGATCGGCGGTGCCGTCGAGATCATCGTGGCCGACAATCAGTCGACCGACGACACCGCGCGGCTGGCGGCCGAGGGAGGAGCGCGTGTCGTGCGGGTCGCCGAGCGGCGCATCGCCGCTGCCCGCAATGGCGGCGCTGCCGTCGCGGCAGGCCGGATCATCGCCTTCCTCGACGCCGACACGGTGCGCGTCCACCCGGACACGTTCGCGGCGGTCGCCAATGCCGTCGACGATCCGCGCTTCGTCGGCGGGGCGACGGGATGTACGCTCGAGCGCTGGTCGGTGGGGCTCGTGGCGACCTACGCGATGATGGTGCCGCTGGTCTGGGCGACGCGATTCGACACCGGTCTCGTCTTCTGCCGGCGGGCGGACTTCGTCGCCGTGGGCGGCTATCCCGAACAGCTGCGCCTGGCGGAAGACGTCGCCTTCCTGTGGCGCCTGCGGCGACTCGGCAAGCAGCGAGGGCAGCGGCTGCACCGGCTGCGCCGGTTCAAGGTCGTGGCGTCGACACGGAAGTTCGACGCGCACGGCGACTGGCACTACTTCGGATTCCTGGCTCGCGCTCCGGCGCTGCTGTTCGGTGCGCGGTTCGACGCCCTCGCCGATCGGTACTGGTACCGCCCCGACCGCTAGCGATCAGACCGTCGCGTAGCTCTCCACGGGGGGGCAAACGCACACGAGATTGCGATCGCCGTAAGCGCCATCCACCCGTCCCACCGCCGGCCACACCTTCTGCACCCGCGTCGCCGGGGAGGGGAAGCCGGCCCGCTCGCGCGAGTACGGCCGCTCCCAATCATCGGCGAGCAGGTCCTCCAGCGTATGCGGCGCGTTATGCAGCAGGTTGTTCTCACGGTCGGCCTTGCCGGTCTCGATCTCGCGGATCTCCTCGCGGATCGCGATCAGTGCCTCGCAGAAGCGGTCGAGCTCTTCCTTCGACTCGCTCTCGGTCGGCTCGACCATCAGGGTGCCCGCCACCGGGAACGACACCGTGGGGGGATGGAAGCCGTAATCGATGATGCGCTTGGCGATGTCCTCGACCTCGATGCCCGCCGACGCCTTGAAGGGGCGGGTGTCGAGGATGCACTCGTGCGCGACGCGACCGTTTTTCCCCGTGTACAGGGTCTCGAAGACCCCTTCGAGCCGTTTCGCGATGTAGTTGGCGTTCAGGATGGCGACCTTGGACGCCTCGGCGAGTCCCGACTGTCCCATCAACGCGATGTACGCCCACGAGATCGTGAGAATCGACGAGGAGCCCCAGGGCGCCGCCGAGACGGTTCCGCACGACTGGGCATGCCCGAGCGGGACCACCGGGTGATCCGGGAGGAACGGCAGCAGATGCGCGGCGACGGCGATCGGTCCCATTCCCGGGCCGCCGCCGCCGTGAGGAATGCAAAAGGTCTTGTGCAGGTTGATGTGGCACACGTCGGCGCCGATGTCCCCGGGCCGGCACAGACCGACCTGCGCGTTCATGTTGGCGCCGTCCATGTAGACTTGCCCGCCGTGCCGGTGCACGACCTGACAAATCTCGCGAATCGTCCCTTCGAACACGCCATGCGTCGACGGATAGGTCACCATCAGGGCGCCGAGCGTGTCGCGGTGCTGCTCGGCCTTCGCCTTGAGGTCCTGGACGTCGATGTTGCCATCGGCGTCGGATTGCACCGGCACGACATTGAATCCCGCCATTACCGCGCTTGCGGGATTGGTGCCGTGCGCCGACATCGGGATGAGGCAGACGGTGCGCTTGGCGTTTCCCTGCGCCTTGTGGTAGGCGCGGATGACGAGCAGGCCCGCGAATTCGCCTTGCGATCCGGCGTTCGGCTGCAGCGACACGCCGGCGAAGCCGGTGATCTCGGCGAGCTGCGCTTCGAGCTGCCGAAACAGCATCTGATAGCCCTGCGCCTGCGACAGCGGCGCGAACGGATGCAGCCGATTGAACTCGCGCCACGAGAGCGACATCATCTCCGTCGTCGCGTTGAGCTTCATCGTGCACGAGCCGAGCGGGATCATCGCCGACGTGAGCGAGAGGTCGCGCGACTCCAACCGCTTCAAGTACCGCAGCATCTCGGTTTCGGAGCGGTAACGATGGAACACGGGGTGCGTGAGGTAGCCGGACGTCCGGCGCAGGCCCTGCGGGATCGACGACGCGACCTGCGCCGCGCTCTCGTCCGTCATGAACGGCAGCGTTTCGTTGAGCGAGAACACGGCGATCAGGTCGGCGAGGTCGTTCACGGTGACGGTCTCGTCGAGGGCGATGCAGACGCGGTTGGGCGGCAGGGGGCGCAGGTTGATGCGGCGGCCCCAGGCGGCGTCGAGCAGCCGGGGCAGCGCCCAGGGCTCGACCTCCACGCACACCGTGTCGAAGAACCCCTGATGGGCCAGCCGGTATCCCATGCGTTGCAGCGCCCGGGCGAGCAGTCCGGTGAAGGTGTGCACCCGCTCGGCGATGCGGCGCAGTCCGTCCGGACCGTGATAGACCGTGTACATCGAGGCGATCACCGCCAGCAGCACTTGCGCCGTGCAGATATTGCTGGTGGCGCGCTCGCGGCGGATGTGCTGCTCCCGCGTCTGCAGCGCCATGCGCAGCGCCGGCCTGCCGGCGCGGTCCTTGGAGACGCCGATAATGCGTCCCGGGAGGTGGCGCTTGTAGGCGTCGCGCGTCGCGAAGAAGGCGGCATGCGGACCGCCGTAGCCCATCGGGACCCCGAAGCGCTGGCTGTTGCCGACGGCGATGTCGGCGCCCCACTCGCCCGGGGGCACGAGCATCGTCAGGGCGAGGAGGTCGGTGGCGGCGGTGACGAGCGAGTTGGCGGCGTGCGCCTGCTCGCACAGGCCGCGGAAGTCGCGCAGCCGGCCGTCGGTTCCTGGATACTGCACCAGAGCGCCGATCACGCCGCCGCCGAACTTGAACGTCGTGGGGTCGGCGACCACGATCTCGATGCCGAGCGCTTCGGCACGCGTGCGCACCACGGCGATCGTCTGCGGGTGGCACTGCTCGTCGACGAGATACACCGACCGGCCTTTTGGAGCGACGACGGCTTCGGTGAGGTGCATCGCCTCGGCGGCCGCGGTCGCTTCGTCGAGCAGCGATGCGTTGGCGACTGGAAGCCCGGTAAGGTCCGCCACCATCGTCTGGAAGTTGAGCAGCGCCTCGAGCCGCCCTTGCGCGATTTCCGCCTGGTAGGGCGTGTAGGCCGTATACCAGCCCGGATTCTCGAGCACGTTGCGCTGCACGACCTGCGGGGTGAAGCAGGCGTGGTATCCCATCCCGAGATAGGAGCGGAACGGCTCGTTCTGCGTCGCCATGCGCCGCAGCGCCTGCAGCACCTCGCGCTCGTCGCGGCCGGGAGGCATCGCGAGCGGTCGGCGCAGCCGGATGTCGGGGGGCACGACGGCGTCGATGAACGCGTCGAGCGAGTCATAGCCCAGCAGTTTCAGCATCTCCTGCTGCTCGAGGGCGCTCGGTCCGATGTGACGCGAAACGAAGCCGTCGGTGTGCACGAGATCGGCGGAGGTGGTCGTCACGACAGTGTGTGCGTCTTCCCGGGTTCGAGGATCACCACTTCGGCGCGTGAGCCCACGAGGCGACGGAAGTGTTGTGGGTCGGCGGCGACGAGGTCAAATGTATCGTAATGCATCGGGATAACCACGCGGGGCTCCACGAAGGTCACCGCCCGCGCCGCGTCGTCCGCGCCCATCGTGTAGTTGTCGCCGATCGGTACCAGCATCACGTCCACCGCGCCTTTGAGCAGCTGTATGTCCATCGTCAGCGCGGTGTCGCCGGCGTGGTAGACGCGGACGCCGCCCAGGGTCAGGACGATCCCGCAGGGCGTCGTGTGAGTGCCCGTGGCCCCCTCGATCGCGCCGCCGTGAATCGCGGCGACCAGCTTCACGGTGCCGAAAGGAAAGCGGTGCGCTCCCCCGATGTGCATCCCGTGACCGATCGCCCCCCGCCCGGTGCAGAACCCCACCAGCTCGTACGCCGACACGATCGTGGCGCGATCCCGCTTGGACAGCGCAATTGCGTCGCCCAGGTGGTCCGCGTGGCCGTGGCTCACGAGGATGGCGTCGAGTTTCGGGACGCGGTCGGCGGGGTAGGGGGCGCTGGGGTTGTCGGTGAGAAACGGATCGAAGATGACGCGCTTGCCGTCGCCTTCGACGAGGAATGCGGCGTGGCCCAGAAATGTGAGAGTCAGCATCAGCTTCTCAGCCTTCAGCCGTCAGCCCTCAGTTGAGAGCTTCATTTCCCGACGTGCTTCTCATACGCCGCCGCATCGAGCAGCGTTGCCGCATCGGCGGGATTCTGCAGTTTCAGTTTGATCATCCAGCCGGCGCCGTATGGATCCTTGTTGACGAGCGCCGGATCT
>DATFSB010000295.1:0-15256 GCA_035262825.1 Gemmatimonadales bacterium
TGGCGATGTTCCCGGCAGAAGAACAGGGCGTCGCCCGGCTGCGCCTGTCCGAAGCGCTGCAGGCCGTCGTCTCGCAGCGGCTCCTGCCGCGCGCCGACGGGAAAGGTCGCGCCGCCGCGCTCGAAATCCTGATCTGTACCGGACGCGCACGCGACATGATTCGCGACCCCGAGCATACTTCGGAGCTGCATGACTACATCAAGGAGTCGCGCGAGCAGTATGGCATGCAGACCTTCGACCAGCATCTGATGGATCTCGTCGCCGATGGGACGGTCACCTACGAGACCGCCCTCGCCGCGGCGTCCAATCCCGCCGACTTCGAGCTGCAGATGCGGACGCTGCGGCGCCTCACACAGAGCCAGATGCGCGCCATCGACCAGGAGCCGGCGAAACAGACGGGGGAGGAGGACGCCGCGACGGAGCGGCCGGCGGGGTTCACCGACGACCTCTCCGACATGCTCCCCTCGCCGTGAGCGTCCCGCGGCCGATCGGCGGCGTGCTCGCGCCGATCGCGACCCCCTTCGAGGCGCCGAGCGGCGACCTCGACCTGAAGCACACGATCTCCAACGCCAGGCAGCTGTTCGATCAGGGGCTCGACGGTATCGTGGCGGCGGGCTCGACCGGTGAAGCGCCGCTGCTCGATGCCGACGAGCAGCGCCGCCTCGTAGCTGCGCTGCGCACGGTCGTGCCGCGGGACCGGTGGCTTCTCGCCGGCACCGGCGCCGAGTCCACGCGCGCGGCGATCGCGCTGTCCCGGGCCGCGGCGGCCGAGGGCGCCGATGCCCTGCTCGTCCGGCCGCCGTCGTATTACGGCGCCGCCCATTCGGCGCAGAGCATCGCCGCCTACTTCCGGGCGGTCGCCGACGCCGCCCCCGTCCCGGTGCTGGTCTACAACATTCCCAAGTACACCCGGCTGCCGATCGCCCCGCAGCTGCTCGCCGAGCTCGCGGCGCACGGCAACATCATCGGGGCCAAAGATTCGTCGGGCGACGCCCAGAACCTCGCTGCCTATCGGGCCGCCGTGCCGCAGTGGTCGCTGCTCGTCGGTTCGGGTTCGCTGCTCGTGACCGCGCTGGAGCTGCAGTGCCAGGGCGGCATCATGGCCGTGGCCTGCTTCGCCGCGTCGCTCGCGACGTCGGTCCTCGCGGCCGCCCGGGCGGCACACTGGCCCCACGCCCGCGAGCTGCAGGCCCGTCTTGCCGTTCTCGACAAGGAAATCGTCGGCAAGCTCGGGCCCGCGGGCATCAAGGCGGCGATGGACTGCGTCGGGCTGTACGGCGGCCCGGTGCGCGCCCCGCTGGCTCCGCTCGCCGCGCCGGACCGCGACCGCATCGGGCAGCTGCTCGCGGCATGAGCGGGTACCGGGCGCTGCTCGACGCGCTCGCCCACCCGCGCCGCGTCGGTACCGCGCTACACCTCGCCGCCCGGGAGCTCCTGAAGCGCGAGCTGAACACGCGTGGCTTCGTCGTCATGGAGCATCGCTTTAGTGCGGCTCCGCGGTTCCCGCTGCGCGGCGACGCGAAGGCTGAGGGGATCAATCTGATCGCGGTGCGGCCGCGGGTCCGCGTCGCGACCTGGCTCACGGCGCACTACGATTCCAAAGGGCAGCCGCTCTCCATGTTGGGTCGCCTGCTGCTCGTGGCCGCGGCGGTGGTCATGATCCCCGCGGTGCTGCTGGCGACGCAGGCCGGAGCGAGCGCATGGTGGTGGCTCGTGCTCCTCGTCTGCCCGACGCTCTTCCTCGCACTCAACGTCGCGACCGACCGATCACCGGGAGCCGTCGACAACGCCACGGGCGTGCTCACCGTACTCGCGGCACTCGACCACCTGCCGCCGGAGGCTCCCGTCGGCGCCATTCTGCTGGACGCCGAAGAGCTGGGTCTCGTCGGGGCGCGCGCCATCGTGCGGGAGCGCGCCAACCTGTTGCACGACACCGCCGTCATCAATTTCGACGGCATCGACGATCGCGGCGGTGTGATCGCGTTCGTGCATCGCCTGGGCGCGTCCACCCGCAGCGTGGCCGCCGCGCTGGGCGCCGCGCCGCGTGGACGACTCCCCGTTGTGGTGGATGGTCTCGCGTTGTCCGCGGCGGCGCGTGAGTGCCTCACGATCATGAAAGGGAATTGGGCCACGATGCGCGTCGTGCACACGCCGCGCGATGGCCCGGACCGGCTTACATTGTCGGGGGTCGAAGCGGTGGCGCGTGCCGTAGCAGGTGCCCTCGCCTCTCACTCCTGATCACCAATCGGCGGCGACCGCAGGAAGTCCTTTAGGGCTCGGCGTCCCAGGGGGGTCTCATGTTTGGGCCCAAGGTCCATTGCGTAGTGGTGGTCGGCGCGCAATGGGGCGACGAAGGAAAAGGCAAGGTCGTCGACGTGCTCTCGGAGCGCGCCGACTTCGTCGTGCGCTATCAGGGGGGCGCCAATGCCGGCCACACCGTGCACACAGGGTCGGGCGACGCGTTCGTGCTGCACCAGATCCCCTCGGGGATCCTCCAGGGGGCCGTGTGCGTCGTGGGGAACGGCGTCGTGCTCGATCCCGAGACTTTCTTCACCGAAGTCGACGCGCTCATCGCGCGGGGCGTGAAGCTCGAGCACAAGCTGCTCGTCTCCGACCGCGCCCATCTCACGTTCCCCTATCACAAGCTGCTGGACCGGGCGCGTGAGAAGCAGGAGCGGATCGGCACGACGGGGCGGGGGATCGGGCCGACCTACGAAGACAAGTATGGCCGTCGCGGCGTGCGCGTCGGCGACCTGCGCAGCCTGGGTCGCGCCTGCGAGCTGGTGACCGCCCGGGTCGCCGCCGCGAACGAGATGCTCGCGATCCTGGGCAGCCCCGATCGTGCCGACCCCGCCGAGCACGCGCGCCTGCTCGAGCGGCTCGCTCCGCGGCTGCTGCCGCTCGCCGTCGATGCCGGCTACGTCGTGCACGAAGCGCTGCGACGGGGGGATGCGGTGCTGCTCGAGGGGGCGCAAGGGGCGCTGCTCGACGTCGATCACGGCACCTATCCGTACGTCACGTCGTCCAACACCACTGCTGGAGGGGCGGCTGTCGGAGCCGGAATCGGGCCGACGGCGATCGACGCCGTACTCGGGGTGGTCAAGGCGTACACCACGCGGGTGGGGAACGGGCCGCTGCCGACGGAGGCCGAGCCGGCGGTGGCCGAGCGCATCCGCAAACTGGGCGACGAGTTCGGCGCGACCACGGGGCGGCCGCGGCGGTGCGGCTGGTTCGACGCAATGGTGGTGCGTTATGCCGTGCGGGTCAACGGCCTCACCGGGCTCGCGGTGACGAAACTCGACGTGCTCGACAGCTTCGCAGAGATTCCGGTGGCGGTCGGATACCGGCTCAATGGCGAGGCGATCGAGGCGATGCCGGCCGATCTCGACGAAATGGGGCGCGTCGAGCCCGTCTATGAGACGCTGCCGGGGTGGGGGCAGCCGACGACCGGTGCGCGCCGGCTCGCCGATCTTCCCAGCGCCGCCCGCAGCTATCTGGACCGCCTTCAGGACCTCTCCCTCGCTCCGATTCGCTACGTCAGCGTCGGCTCGCGGCGCGATCAGATCATCGACGTGACGTGAGACGCTTCCTCCGGCGCGTCGTGGTGGGCCTCGTCGTCCTCGGCCTCATCGCGGTGGGGGGAGTTCGCGTCTGGCTGGGGTCGACTGTGCCGCCGCTCTCGGGGCGCGAGTCGCTGCCGGGACTCGGCGACTCGGTCGTGGTGTTGTGGGACTCGCTCGCCGTGCCCAGCATCATCGCGCAAAGCGATACCGATGCTTTCGCGGCGCTCGGGTACCTGCACGCACGCGACCGGCTGTGGGAGATGGAGCTGCTGCGCCACGCCGCCGAGGGTCGTCTGAGCGAGTTGTTCGGTCGGCGCACCGTTGCGGCCGACCGGACGCTGCGCGCGCGTGAGATGCCCGCGTTGGCCCGGCTGCGGGCGTCGCCATCCGCTCCGGAAGCCCAACGCATGGCGGCAGCTTACGCGAAGGGGGTCAACGCCTGGATCGCGGCGGGGCGCCGGCCTCCCGAGCTCACCCTGCTGCGGCATCACCCCGAGCCATGGGTACCTGAGCACTCGATCGAAATCGGGCTGCTCGAGGCGTGGGACCTCCATTCCGACAACGGGGAAATCGCCCACCTGCGGGCCATCGCGACGCTCGGCACCGCCAAGGCCGCCGATCTGTTCGTGCCGTACCCCGATTCCGCACCGCTGATCGTCGAGCGGACAGCGGGCCGGCGCGTCGCCACGCGCGAGACGCCCGCCGGGGAGCCGCAGGCCACCGCGTCCAACTCGTGGGCGATCGGTCCGTCGCACACGCGCTCGGGGAAGCCGATCCTCGCGAATGATCCCCATCTCACCCTGCGGGCTCCCTCGATCTGGTATCTCGTCGGCGTCCACGCGCCGGGCTACGAAGTCGTCGGCGTCACGATCCCCGGAGTGCCGCCTGTCGTCCTCGGCCATACCGCCGACCACGGCTGGGGATTCACGAACGGGATGATCGACGACGTCGATTATGTCGAGGAGCGCATCAGTCCAGACACCACGCGCTACCTCACGGCCGCCGGGTGGCGCGACGTCGAGACGGTCACCGAAACGATCCGGGTCAAGGGCTCCGATCCCATCATATATCTGCGGCGCCGCACCGCCGATGGTCCGCTGCAGGATCTCGGGTGGCGGCCCGACTCGACGACGGCGTACGCAATGCGGTGGACGGCGCAGACGCCGTCGGACGAGTTCGGCGCGCTGCTGGGGATGGCGCGCGCCGCTACGCTCGCGCAGTTCGAAGCGGCGCTCGCCACCTTCCGCGTCCCCGAGCAGAACATCGTGTACGCCGATCGCAGCGGCACCATCGCCTACGACCTGGCGGGGTATGTCCCCCTGCGCCGCAGCGGCGATGGCTCACTCCCCGAGCAGGGATGGACGGAGGGTGGGGGATGGAGCCGCTTCCTCAAGGCGACGGAGTTGCCGCGTGCGGTCGATCCGCGGTCGGGATTCGTCGTCACTGCCAATAACAAGATCGTGGGCGACGCCTTTCCATTCCCGATCCGCGCCGACTACGAGCTGCCGTACCGGGCCCAGCGCATCTGGGAGATGGTGCGGCGCGACTCTGGTGCGACCGCTGCCATCGTGGCCGGCGAGCAGGTGGACGTGGTGAACGTGTTTCTGCGGCGCCTCAAGCCGATTGCCGCTTTGGCGGCGCGCGACGGGGGCCACGCCGAAGTCGCCGACCAGATCTCGCGCTGGGACGGGTCGATGAGCCCCGATCGCGTCGAGCCGACCCTCCTGTGGGAGTGGTTTCGCAAGCTGCAGGCGCTGACGTACGACGATGAGTCCCCGACTTACCGACCGTCGGCCCCGCTCCACCAGTGGCTGTTCCGAGGCCAGAGCGTCTGGTTCGACGACATTCGCACGCCGCAGCACGAGGACCTGGCCATCATCGCGCGACGGGCGATGGACAGCGTGCTCGCCCATGGCTCGCCACGCGCCTGGCGGACGGTCCACACGCACACCGAGGAGCATCCGCTCGGTGCGATCCCGCTGCTCGGCGCCCTGGCGGGGTTCAACATCGGGCCACTCGCGCTGGGTGGCGGCAATCACACGGTGAACGTCTGTCCGTCGAACGAGTTCGTGCCCCCGTTTCACTGTACCGAGGGCCCGTCGATGCGGCACGTGGTGGACTTCGGAGATGTCGACGGCGCGGGAGGGTTTATTCTCCCCGCCGGGCAATCGGGGAATCCGCGGTCCCGCCACTATCGAGATCAGACGGAACGATGGATCAGGGGCGACTTGTGGATTATCCCCGTCGATGTGCGGAAGGTTCGTGCGACGGATACGCTTCGACTGACACCTTAGAAGCAATGTCGAATATCGAATAACGAATATCGAATGTCGAGATTTCTGCATTCGACATTCGATATTGAACATTCGACATTTGTCTTTGACTTCAAGAAAAACGCCCCCCGGCTGGATGCCCGGGGGGCGGGGCCAGTTGCTCGATCGGGCGCCCGTGTCCGATGCGTGCTCACTGGCTTGCCATCTTGAACGGCAAGGTCGATGCCGATTCTCCCGCCGCCTTAACCCGTCCACTGACAATCAATTAGGTGGTTGTGACCCAGCGCACAGCTACCGCTTTTTCCGAGCGGTACCGCAGGTTGCGGCGTGTGGCGCCGGCGCGACGCCGTTCGTACCGTTCTGCGACGCATGTCCGAGACGATCCTCGTTGCACCCACGGCCTTCAAGGGCACGTTTGGCTCTCGCCAGGTCGCCGACGCGCTCGCCGCAGGCGCCCGCTCCGTCCTGCCGCACGCCGCCGTCCTGTCCTGTCCCGTCGCCGACGGCGGGGACGGCCTGCTCGACGCAGTGCTCGGGCCGACGGCATTGCGCGAGCATCTCTCCGTGACCGGTCCGCTCGGCGTGCCCGTCCAGGCGGAATTGGGCTGGATCGATGCGGAGACGGCGATTTTCGAGAGTGCGAGTGCCTGCGGCCTCGCGCTCTTGAGTCCCGATCGCCGCAATCCCCTCGAGGCGACGAGCCGCGGGGTGGGGGAGCTGCTCATCGAGGCGGCCGACCGCGCCGCGCGCACGATCATCGTAGGGCTCGGCGGCTCGGCATCGGTCGACGGTGGCGTCGGCGCCGCACGCGGGCTGGGATGGACGTTCCGCGACGTCAACGGCGCGCTGCTTTCTGAAGGAGGCGGGGCGCTTACGGAGCTGGCCGACTGGAGCACCGGGTGGGATTTCGGCGCGCGCGTCCTCGCCCTCACCGACGTCCGAACCCCACTGGTAGGCCCCGAAGGAGCGGCGCCGGTGTTCGCCCCGCAGAAAGGCGCCTCCCCGGCCGCGGTGGAGCGTCTGGCGGCGGGTCTCGATCGACTCGCGGGGGCGATGGCGGCGAGCGGCCGCGGCGATCTGGCGATGCTCGCGGGAGGCGGAGCGGCCGGGGGCCTCGGCGCTGGGCTGGTCTTCTTCGCCCATGCCGACCTCGTCCCGGGATCGGCGTGGGTGCTCGACCGCATCGGGTTCGATGCGGCGCTCGCCAAGGCCGATCTCGTGATCACCGGGGAGGGTGCGTTCGACGAGACGTCGCTGCTCGGCAAGGCGACGGGGGAGGTGATCAAGCGGGCCAAAGGCGCGCGCAAGAAAGTCGCACTGGTGGCCGGCCGGGCCACGCCGTACGCCGGCGTGTCGATTGTGGCGGGCGACGGCCCGACCCTCGATGCGCCAGCGCTCGGCGCCCTCGCGGCGCGCGCGACGCGCGTCGCGTTCGGGTTGCCCGCGCAGTGAGCGGTTTCTATACTTCCCGGCTCCTATGCCCCCTGCCGACAATGTGATGGACAAGCTCGTGTCGCTCGCCAAGCGGCGCGGCTTCATCTTCCAGTCTTCGGAGATCTACGGCGGCCTCGGCTCGGTCTGGGACTACGGACCGCTCGGGGTCGAGCTCAAGAAGAACATCAAGGAGCGCTGGTGGCGCTCCATGGTGCACGAGCGCGAGGATATCGAAGGGCTCGACGCCGCGATCCTGATGCATCCCAAGGTATGGGAAGCCTCCGGTCACGTTGCCGGATTCACCGATCCGCTGGTGGACTGCAAGCAGTGCAAGAACCGCTTTCGGGCCGATGACCCGCGTATCAAAGGAACGCCGGGAACGCCCGAGGCGCAGTGCCCCGTGTGCGGCATGCGGGGGACCCTTACCGCACCGCGTCTCTTCAACCTCATGTTCAAGACGTTCATGGGGCCGGTGGAGGAAGCCGCCGCGGTGGTCTACCTGCGGCCCGAAACGGCGCAGGGTATCTACGTCAATTACCTGAACGTCCTGCAGGCGTCGCGGCAGAAAATTCCCTTCGGGATCGCGCAGATCGGCAAGGCGTTCCGCAACGAGATCACGCCGGGGAACTTCATCTTCCGCACGCGTGAGTTCGAGCAGATGGAGATGCAGTTCTTCGTAAAGCCGGGGACCGACCAGGAGTGGTTCGATTTCTGGAAAGGGCAGCGCATGGCGTGGGTGCAGGCGCTGGGCCTGAAAGCGGAGAAACTGCGGTTTCATCAGCACGGCGCGGATGAGCTGGCGCATTACGCCAAGGACGCCTACGACATCCAATACGAGTTCCCCTTCGGGTGGCAGGAGTTCGAGGGGATCCACAACCGGACCGATTTCGATCTGACGCGCCACCAGCAGTCGTCCGGGAAGAAGCTCGAGTACGTCGATACCGCGACGAACGAGCGCTTCATTCCCTATATCATCGAGACCTCGGCGGGGGCGGACCGCACGACCCTCGTCGTGATGGTCGACGCGTACACGGAGGAAGAAGTGGCGGGGGAGAAGCGCGTCGTGATGCGCTTCCATCCCGCCCTCGCGCCCCTCAAGGCCGCGGTGTTCCCGCTCGTCAACAAGGATGGGATGCCCGAGCTGGCGCGCCGCATCTACGACGGCCTGCGCCGCCAGTTCAACGTTTTTTACGATGACGGCGGCTCGATCGGGCGCCGCTACCGGCGCCAGGACGAAGCCGGGACGCCGTTCGGGATCACGATCGACGGGCAGTCCACCCAGGATCAAACGGTGACCGTGCGGGACCGGGATACGCTGCTACAGGACAGGGTGAGCGCGGACTCGCTCGTCGACTATCTCACCAAAAAGATAGGCAAATGACGAATGTCGAATATCGAATAGCGAAATGATTTCGAAAGTCGACATTCGATATTGGATATTCGGCATTTGATTTTGACTTGACTCAGGTCTTCCTTTCCACCCGCGATCTGTTATTCAACGGGAAGCTGCGTGGCATCGTCAGCGCCGCCGGTGCGGACGTGACCCCGGATGCCGATGCGGCGGACCTGATCGTCGTGGAGCTCGAATCCACAAAGTGGGAGGATCGCATCCGCGCCGGCGTGAAGCGTGGCGTGCCCGTGATCGCGTTCGGCTCGCATGTCGACGTCGACCGGTTGCGGGCCGCGCGGGCGCTGGGCGCCGAGGCCGTGCCGAACTCCCAAATCGAAGCCCGGCTCGGCGCCCAGTTGCAGCGAACGTCTTAGCTCTGCTTGGCGACTTCGACCGCGATCTGCCGCGGCTTCGCCTGCTCGGCCTTGGGCAGCGTAATCGTCAGCACGCCGTTGTCGTACCCGGCCTTGATGTGCGCCGTGTCGACCGTGCGCGGCAGGGTGAAGCTCCGCGCGAACGAGCCGTAGGTGCGCTCATAGCGATGCACACGCTCCGTCTTCTCTTCGGCGACCTGCTGCTTCGCGCCCTCGAGGGTGAGCACGTTTCCATCGACCGAGATCTTCACATCTTCCGGCTTCACTCCGGGGAGCTCGGCCGCGATCCGGATCAGATCGGCCTGCTCGAGCACGTCCACCGCCGGCACCCAGGACGCGGTATTGCCGTTCTGGGACGCGCCGTCGAAATCGGCGAAGATGTCGTTCAACATTCGGTTGATCCGGTTAGTCGTGGTGAGATACATGGCGATTCCTCCATCAGTGGCTTGTGGTTAGTGGCTAGTGGTGTTGTTTGCACCGGCGACCGGCGAAGCATCGTCTGTGCCGTCGGTAACGGCCTGCTAGATGCCGAGTTGGCAACGTGTTATGATCAAAATGACAACCAGACTGTCAAAAGGGCTCTGATGACGCACCAGACCACCGTCGCACTCGCTCCCACAGAGGTTCTGCAGCGCGCCAAGACCTACTTCGCCGAGCGGCTGCCCCACAACGCCGCCTTTGTGGAGAAGGAAGGGCCGCAGTTCGTCGTGCTGCGGGGTCAGGGGGGAGAGGAAGTGGTGTTCAACGCTTCACCGGCCGAAGGCGGGAGCCGCGTGCGCGCCTCGACGCTGTTTTTCGATCAGGCGATCGACCGCTTCCTCTCGACCTTGCCACTCGCGTCGGCTGTGGAGGTGGCGTGACCGCCGTTGCCGATCGGTTCGCAGTGCGGGTCATGGTCACCGATGCCTGGGATCAGGTGTTTCTCGCCGTGGGTCCCGAGACCACCATCGCCGAGCTGAAGCGCCAGGCGCTCACCCGGGCGTTGCGGCGGGCGCCGCTGCCGACCAACCAATACATCGTCAAATTCCGCGGTGCCCTCGTGCAGGACGAGAACGTCACTCTCGCCGCCCTCGGCGCCGGGGCCAATGCCCCTTTCATTGTTCTCCCGGGACGACGTCTGCCGGTTCGATGAAGCAACCGCCTCCCGGTCGGTTCCTCGCGATCTTCACCGTCGGTTTTCTGTTGCTCGACGCGTTCCTGCTCATCTGGCTCGGCGTCGAGCTGTCGCGTGGGCGGCTGGTCGTGGGGGGCGTCGCATGCATGGTAGCGGCCGCAGTCGTGATTCTGGTGTGGCGCCGCTACCGCCACGTGCTCGACGACATCAGCGTCCGGCGGCGTGAAATGAAGGCGGAGGTCGAAGCGATTCGCGACCTGCTGCGCGAGCAGAAGCACCAGAACTGACCCTGTCCACCATCGTTACGTATCATCCGGCGACCCGGCTGCATCAGGCCGGGGCGGGACACCCGGAGCGCCCCGAGCGGATTGCGGCCGTGCTCGAGGCGCTGCGCGCGCCGGCGCTCGCGGCATCGATTACTTGGGTCGAAGCGGCTCCCGCCGACCGCACCGCACTCGAGCGGGTCCACCCCGCCGCATACCTCGACGCCCTCGCCGCGCTGGCTGCGAAGGGCGGCGGAGCGATCGATCCCGACACCTACCTGGGGCCGCGCAGCTGGGAGTCGGTGCTGGCGTCGACGGGGGTGGCCGTGCGCGGCGTAGAGGAAGGGCTCAGCCACGGGACCGCGTTCGCGGCGACGCGTCCCCCGGGCCATCACGCTCTGGCGGCCCGCGCGATGGGGTTCTGCTTCGTCAACAACGTCGTCGTAGCGGCGCGCCACGCGCAGGCGCACGGCGCCCCCCGCGTCCTCATCGTCGATTGGGACGTGCACCACGGCAACGGCACCCAGGCGCTCGTGGAGCGGGATCCCACGATCCGCTTCGTGTCGATGCACCAGTACCCCTGGTATCCCGGCACCGGCGCCGTTGACGAGCGCGGCGTGGGCAACGTCTTCAACGTCCCGCGGCCGCCCGGGCTGCCGCGCGCGCAGTACGTGCGCGACCTGCTCGACGCCGTGGATTCCGCCCTGACGGACTGGACCCCCGACGCGCTGCTCATCTCCGCCGGGTTCGACTCGCTGGACGGGGATCCGCTGGGCGGATTCACCCTGCGCGCTGACGATATCACCGCCTGGACCGGAGAGCTGCGTACCCGCGTGCCGGGGCGTCCCGTGATCGCGCTGCTCGAAGGGGGCTACCGCCTCGACCTCCTGGCCGAGGGGTGCGTGGCGCTGGTGCGCGCGCTTGCCTGACGCGCCCCGGGCCCCGTACCCTTCACACGTGGCCGCCACCGCTCCCCTCGCCGATTCGCCCTCCAAGCACTGGCCCACCAGTCTGTTCCGCCGCCCCGACGGGGGGTTGGACCAGAACCTGTCGGCAATGGACCTGCGCCGCATCGTGGAGCGCGGCGATGGGGCGCTGTGGGTCGACATCGACAGCTCGGACGTGCATCAGGTCGCACTGCTCGAGAAGGTATTTCAGTTTCACCCCCTCGCGATCGAAGACACCCTCTCTCCCGGCACGCGGGTCAAGCTGGAAGAGTACGACCGCTATCTCTTCGTCGTCGTTTCCGGCATTCGCTTCGATCACGCCACATCCGATCCCTACGATCTCGAGACGTTCAACCTGTACTTCTTCCTCGGCAAGAGCTTCCTCGTCACCGCGCACGCCGTGGACAGCACGAGCTGCAACTCGACGCGCGACCGCCTGATGCGCAACCCCGATCTCTTCGCGCGCGGTCCCGAGATGACGATGCACGCCATCATCGACCAGGCGGTGGACGAGTACTTCCCGATGGTCGAACAGCTCAACGAGCATGTCGACCGGCTCGAGCGTCAGCTGTTCGATGCGTTCGACGAAGGATTGATTCACGAGATCTTCAGGGCGAAGCGGTCGGCCTACGCCCTGCGTCGCCACACGGGGCCGCTGCGCGAGGTGCTGAACGTCCTGTCCAACCGCCCCTCCGTGTACCTGCGTCCCGAAACGCAGCTGTATTTCCGCGACATCTACGACCATACCATCAGGATCACGGAATCGGTCGACACGACCCGCGATCTGCTGAGCGGCGTACTCGAGACCTATCTCTCGCAGACCTCGAACCGCATGAACCGGGTCATGAAGCAGCTGTCCATCGTAGCGACGCTCGCCCTGCCGCTGATTGTGGTGGGCGGGATTTACGGGATGAACTTCAGCCAGATGCCTCTCACTCATCATCCATTCGGGTTCTACTGGGCCCTGGGGTCGATGTTCGCCGTCACGGCGGTGATGCTGTGGTGGCTGCGGAGCAACAAATGGCTCTGACGTTGTCGTCCGAGATCGTGACGCTGCACACTCGTCACCCGTTCATCATCGCGCGCGGCGGGCGCAGCGAGTATCAGGTCCTGGTGGTGCGGCTGTGCGACGCCGACGGGACCGAAGGATACGGCGAGGCATATCCCTCGTCGTACTACGGCGAGAGCATCGCGGGGGTGCAGGAGGCGTTCCAGGCGGCCGCACGGGCGTTGCCGGTGGACATCTTCGACCTCGAGGGTGCCGAGGCCCGTTTCACCGAGGTCGCGCCCAGGAGCGCGGCGGCGCGGGCCGCCCTCTCGATGGCGCTGCACGACGTGGTGGGGAAGAAGCTGCGCCAGCCGCTGTGGCGCCTGTGGGGGCTCGATGCCCGCCGCGCTCCGCAATCGTCGTTCACGATCGGGATCGACACCCCGGAGAAAATGAAGGCGAAGGTGGTGGAGGCGCGTGAGTACGCCATCTACAAGATCAAGCTCGGCACCGATCAGGACGAAACACTGCTGCGCACGATCCGCGAGGTCACCGACAAGCCGCTGCGCGTGGATGCCAACGCCGGCTGGACCCGCGAGCGGGCGATCGCCATGCTCCCGGTGCTGCGGGAGTACGGCGTGGAGCTGCTGGAGCAGCCGCTGCCGCCGGACGATCTCGAGGGGATCGCCGCCGTGCGGCGCGCGTCTCCTGGGATCCCCGTCGTGGTAGACGAGAGCTGTCTCGTCGCGACCGACATCCCCAAGGTTGCCGGTGCGGTGGACGGCATCAACATCAAGCTCGCCAAGTGCGGCTCGCTGCGTGAAGCGCTGCGCATGATCGCCACCGCGCGCGCGCATGGGCTGCTCGTGATGGTGGGGTGCATGATCGAGACGTCGGTGGCGATCACCGCGGCGGCGCATTTCACCCCTCTCGTCGACATCGCCGATCTCGATGGAGCGGCCCTCACCGTCGACGACCCGTTCACCGGCGCTTCGATCGCGGGCGGGCAGATCACCCTTCCGACGGGACCGGGGTTGGGCGTCGCGCGGCGCTGACCGGGATGACGCTGTTCGCGGACGTCCTCCTCCCCCTCTCGGTCTCGACCCCCTACCGCTACGCCGTCCCGGACGCGCTCACGCCGCGCGTCGTGCCGGGGACGCGCGTTCTCGTGCCGGTGCGCCGCCGCCGGGCGGTCGGCGTCGTCTCCGGAATCGGTTCCGAGCCGCCGGCGGCGGGAACGCAGCGCGAAATCCTCGCCGCTCCCGACGCCGATCCGGCACTCAGCGCCGAGCTGCTCCGCCTCGGCGAATGGCTGTCCAGCTACTATGGCTGTCCCAGCGGGCTGAGCCTGCGGGCGCTCCTTCCCGGTGCGCTGTGGGGAGGCCGCGGTGCGCGCGTCGCGGGACCAGCCGAGCGCACCGAGCGGACGATCACCCTGGTCCAGGCGCTGCCGTCGCTGCTCGAGCGCGAGCGCGCCTTTTCCCGCTCGCCCAAGCGCCGCGCCGCCTACGAAGCGCTGGAGGCCCTCGGCGGCACCGCACCGCAGCGCCATCTCGTGTCCCAGCTGAAGCTCGGGACGCAGGTCTTGAACGGACTGGTACGCGAGGGATTGGCGCGCATCGACCGGGTGGCGGCGCCGCGCGATCCGTTTGCCGATCTCGCGGTGGCGCCGCCGCCGGCGCTCACCGCCGATCAACGCCGCGCCATGGACGCCATCCTCGGGACGCCGCCCGAGATGCCGGTGCTCATCGAAGGCGTCACCGGGTCGGGGAAGACGCTCGTCTATCTCGAGGTGCTGCGCACCGTGGTGGAGTCGGGACGAGGAGCGATTCTCCTGGTTCCCGAGATCGCGCTCACCCCCCAGACGGTGGCCCGCGTCCGCGGCGTCTTCGGGGACGCCGTTGCCGTGCTGCACTCGGGTCTCTCCGACGCCGAGCGCGCCGACGCGTGGCGCGCCGTGCGCCAGGGGAAGAAGCGCGTCGTCGTGGGCGCCCGCTCGGCGATCTTCGCCCCGGTACAGCGGCTGGCGGTGATCGTGGTCGACGAAGAGCACGAGCCCAGTTACAAGCAGGGCACCGCGCCGCGCTACCACGCCCGCGATGTGGCGCTGGCGCGGGGCCGTGTGGAGGGCGCGCGCGTACTGTTCGGCAGCGCCACACCATCGCTCGAGCTGCTGCACCAGGTCGACCACGGCAGCGTGCGCCGCGTGGAGCTGCCGCGCCGCGTCGGCGACCGTCCGCTCCCGCCCGTGGACCTCGTGGATCTCCGGTCCGCGGAGCGAGTCCCCGAGGCCGGGCCCGTGACGTGGAGCGAGCCGCTCGACCGCGCCGTCCGCGAGGCGCTGGAGCGCAAGGAGCAGGTGATCCTGCTGCTCAACCGGCGCGGCTTTGCTTCCTTTCTGCAGTGTCCGACCTGCGGCACCGTACCGGGGTGCCCGCGCTGCGCCATCTCGCTCACCGTCCACGCGACGCCCAGTGCGCTGCGCTGCCACTATTGCGGTCATGAAGAGGAGCTCGGGCCCACCTGCAAGAGCTGTGGGGCGACGACGCGCCGTATGCGCGGTCTGGGAACGCAGCAGCTCGAGCATTTTCTAGGGAGTCGGTTTCCGGCCGCGCGCATCGCGCGCATGGACCTCGACACGACCAGTACCAAGTGGAGCCACCACCGCATCCTCGAGCGCGTGGCGCGCGGCGAGGTCGATATCCTGCTGGGAACTCAGATGATCGCCAAGGGGCTCGATTTCCCCGGCGTGACGGTGGTGGGCGTCGTCGACGCCGATACCGGGCTGCATCTCCCCGACTTCCGCGCCGCGGAGCGGACGTTCCAGCTCGTTGCCCAGGTGGCGGGACGCGCGGGACGCGGGCCGGCGGGTGGGCGCGTCGTGGTGCAGACCCGGTCGCCGGACCACCA
>DATFSB010000296.1:0-10304 GCA_035262825.1 Gemmatimonadales bacterium
GTTCGATCGCTTCCCTGATCGCTTGTGCATGCGCGCGGTGGTCGGCCTGGAACCCCCGGGCGACCACGGCGACTTTGTCGGAGAGGAGTTTAGTTCCCAGCGCAGCATCGTAGGCCGCGATGCCGAAGTACTCACCCTGCAGTCCCTGATTGAGAACATCCACGTCGTGCATTTCGTTCATGGTCGAATCCCTTCGAGACTAGGCCGGGCCCAACGAGCCCAGCGCGGCGAGAACAATGAAATTCAAGCCAACCCCAACACGCATTCGCACCCGATGGCCCACCCTCCTTCTGCTAGAGAGTAGCGCGCACGGACATCACTACGACTCCTGACGATCAGTGCAGGCCTCTCTGTTTTGGTGTGATCTGTCGCACAGCGCGAGGCGGCACGTTCGCGAACAGCGAGCCGAGGCCCTCCGCCATCGTCGGATGCGCGAGAATGGCGTCGCGCAGCTTGGGATACGGCAGGTCTGCTAACATCGCGGTCTGCACCACGGCCATGACTTCACCGGCTTCGGCACCGATCATGGTGAAACCGAGAATCCGGTCGTCACTCCCAGCGACAAGAGCCTTCATGAACCCTTGCGTTTCGTCGGTCGTCTCCGTCCGCAGGACAGCGCTCGTCGGCAGTCTCGGGACCCGCTTAGGGCGCCGCCCGTCAGAGAAGTATGCCGCTTAGTCGAGTCGCTGCGGGGCCGCGTCACGCCCCACGCTGCTCATGCTCCATCTGTAGGTCGTGGGTGCGCTCCAAGGCGGCGCTCGGGGCAGTCTATCTCCTGTCGTGGGCGGCCTTTGTCCCGGGAAACGACCAGAGCGCCGGGAAACGTCGCTCCACCCGCGTGCGTTACGGCGTGCGACCACGTGCTGCGCGACGGCGTGCCCCACCGCGACCTCGACCCCGAGCACTTCGCCCCTCGTGCGCGACTGCGGATCCTGGTCGCGAAATCGACGCGAGGCATGCCGCACAGCGGCCTCCTAACAGGCTACCTCTAGCAGTCGGCACCGCGTGCGCAATCCCATTTTTTCGTGTTGCGTGAGAAGAGGGTAGAGCCCCGCCTCCATACCGCCCGTGTCATCACCTCGAGTCCATCGCCGGGCTAGGCGCTCAGTAGTGTGGATCGCTTCGCCGCTTCGGCTGACGCTTGCTGCTGTCGCCCGTTCACCAGGGCGCCCGACATCCGGAGTCTCACCCCAGTTCGTTGTGCCCTGAACGAAGCAGCACCAGCCGCTGGAGCGGCGCGCCGGCCAGCGAAAGGCCGCTGTTTTCGGGGCTGGCGCGGCTCCAAGAGGCTACCCGCAGGGTCGAGGATCTTACCGCGGCGGGTTGACCACAAACGCGACCGTCCCGCCATCGTTGATGAGGACAATGTCATTGACCAGGGCCACAACTACGACGCTCGATCACGATGTCGACGGCCCACGGCACGGAGAAGGACGAGCGGCGAGACGGCAGACCTAGCGGCGGTCTACAGGACCGGCTCCGTCGCGCTAGTCAAACACCCCGCAGCTTCCAGCTCGTCGAGCCAGCACGCGCTGGAAGAAGGCCTCGGCAATGTCGCCGCGCAGCAGCCGCTCCCGATTCTTGGTGAAGACGGTGACGTCCCAGACCGGGTCATCCATGCTCAAGCCAACGAACCAGCGGAAGAGGAGATTGTACTCGAGCTGCTCCATGAGCAGCCGCTCGCTCCGGATAGAGTAGAGGACCTGGACCAGCAACGCGCGCAGCAGCTTCTCGGGGGCGACCGAAGGCCAGCCCGTCTTCGGGTACAGCCGGGCAAGGCGCGGCGAGAGCTGCCGCAGCACCTCGTCGGTCATCGCGCGGATCGGGCGCAACGGGTGGTCGGCCGGAATGCGTCGCTCCGGCGACACGTAGCTGAACATCCCTCCCTGCCGGCCGTCCGCTCCCCGCATCGTCACTCCCTCCCTGCTAGCGTGCTAGCAGAGAGCAGCCCCGCGATCAACGGGATCGTGGTTTTTCCGCGGCCTGCTAGACTGGAGCGCCTGCGACCGTTGAGGAATCCCGGCGAGTCGCGAGGAGGTCCATATGGCGCAGTTCACCAAGGTCGCGCACACTGCCGACCTCGCGTCGGGCGCGGCGAAGTGCGTCGAAGTTGCTGGGAAGAAGATCGCCCTCTTCAACCTGCAGGGGAGCTTCTACGCCATCGACGACACCTGCACGCACCGCGGCGGCCCGCTCTGTGAGGGCGAGGTGGCGGGCGAGGAGGTGACGTGCCCCTGGCATGGGGCCGTCTACAACATCAAGACCGGCGCCGTGCTGAAGCCCCCCGCGCCGCAAGGCGTCGCGAGCTACCCTGTCCGCGTGCAGGGGGCCGACGTGGAGGTCGAGGTGTAGGCGCGCGTCGGTCACGAAGATAAGACGCCCGTCGGCCTGCCGGTGACCCTCGATGTCGGACGTCCACCGTTTACGCTGGGACGGGCACGCTGCGGACGTCATCGCTTCATAGCCCACACATCCGACGAGATGCCTCCTGGCGATGGGTCGCGAGGCCATCGCTTGGTGCCGGTAGTGGTGCCGGTTGTGCGGCGACTACCCGACCTGGAGCTCGCCAGCCCGGTGGTGCGGGTGCGATCGAACTGGATCCTGGGGGTCAAGTCGATGGCGGTGCGATTCACCCCGGCGAGGATGTCTCGCTCCGGGTGAGCTCAAGGCCGGCGGCGAATCGCTTCAGTGGATCAGGCGATGTTGTGGAATCGATGGACATCCACGATGGCCTGATCTCCTACCACCGGGTCTACTGCGGATGGGTCAGCTTCAAGTCGCTTCTCGCGGCACTCGACCGACAGGTCTAGTCGGCTCCCTCGGCCGACCGGTAGAGCAAGGCAGCCGAGCGCATCGTCTGCACGGATGCTAGCGCCGAAACACCAGCATCTTGTGATGCGTCATCTCGTGCATGGTCCACGGGATGCCGCCGATGCCGTACCCGGACTGCTTGCGGCCGGCGAACGGCATCCAGTCACTGCGGAACGCGGTGTGATCGTTGATCAGTACGGTCGCGGCGTCCAGACGCTCCGCAGCACGGAGTGCGACGTCCAGCCGGTTGGTGAAAACACTCGCTTGAAACGCCAGCGGCAAACCGTTTGCCCGCTCGAGCGCGTCGTCGAGCTCCGCGAACCGATACACGCAGGTTACCGGACCGAACACTTCCTCGCACGTCACCCGGGCCGTCGGCGGCGGCTCCAGCAGCACCGTCGGCTGGTACGTGGTCTGGCTGAGGGCCCGTCCGCCGACGGCCACGCGCGCACCAGCCCGTGTAGCCTCGTCGACCCAGCTCGCCACGCGCTCGACTTCCTTCGGCAGGATCAACGGTCCGACGTCGGTTTCTGGCAGGAGCGGATCGCCCACGCGCAGCTTGGCCACGCGCGTCGAGAGCTCGTCGACGAACGCGTCGTAGACGTCGGCATGTACGAAGATCCGCTGCACGGACACGCAGACCTGGCCTGCGTGGTAGTAGCCCCCCTTCACGATCGGGGACACGACCGCCTCGATATCGACGTCGCGGTCGACGATCACAGGCGCCGAGCCCCCGTGCTCGAGCGCGCAGCGCGTCCCGGGCGGCAGCTTGCTGCGCAGGGCCCAGCCCACCCTCGCCGAGCCGATGAAGCTGAGAAATGCCACCCGCTGGTCGAGCGCGAGGCGCTCCGCGAGCACGTTGTCCGGCGGCACGAAGCTCTGGCAGAGGGCTTCGGGCAATCCCGCGGCGTGCACGAGCTTGACGAACTCCAGGCAGCACAGCGGGGTGGTGTTCGCGGGCTTGACGATCACCGGGCACCCCGTGGCGATGGCCGGCGCGACCTGATGCACGATCAGGTTGAGCGGGTGATTGAACGCCGAGATCGCGGCGACCACGCCGATCGGCTCGCGGATCGTGAATGCCCAGCGATCCTCCGTCGCAGTGGTGAGGCCCATCGGGATCTCGCGGCCGCCGAAGTTGCGCAGCTCGTCGGCCCCATCGCGCACGCCGTCGATCGCGCGCGCGACCTCGATCGCCGCATCGGTATACGGTTTGCCGCCCTCGCGTGCGATCAACCGCGTGAAGCGCTCGCGCTCCACGTCGAGACGTTTCGCCAGGTCCTGCAGGACCGCGACCCGCTGATGCGGCTTTAACCAGCCGTCACGGGCTGCGAAGATCTCCGACGCCCGCGCCAGCTTCCCCTCCAGGTCCTCCGCACCGTCGGTGGCCACCTCCGCGAACTGCACGCGGTCGAACGCCTGGTAGACCGGCAACATCGGGACCTTCGGGCGCGACCTTCAGTTCGCGCGCGCACTGTGCGCGGCGAGCTCGTCGATCAGGACGCGCTCGTTCTCCGAGTAGTCGATCGGAGTCGAGATCAGGTGCACGCCCCCCATGCTCAAGGTCTGCCTGAGCAGCGGCCCGAGGGCTCCCGTCTCCCGCACGCGCCAGCCGCGGGCGCCGTAGGCTTCGGCGTACTTCACGAAATCGGGGTTGCCGAAGCTCAGCCCGAACTCCTCGAACCCCGCCGCAATCTGCTTCCAACGGATCATGCCGTAGGCGCCGTCCTCGAGGATCAGCACTACCAGATTGAGCTCGAGCCGCACAGCCGTCTCGAGCTCTTGCGAATTCATCATGAAGCCGCCGTCGCCGCATACCGCCACGACCTTGCGATCCCGGTACAGCATGGCCGCCGTCATCGCAGTGGGGAGGCCCGCTCCCATGGTCGCGAGCGCGTTGTCGAGCAGGATCGTGTTCGCGAGGTGCGTGCGGTAGCCACGCGCGAACCAGATCTTGTACATCCCGTTGTCGAGCGCCACGATGCCGTCGTCCGGCAGCGCCGTACGCACGTCGTGCACGATGCGCTGGGGGATCGGCGGAAAGCGATCATCGCTGCTGCCCTCCGCCACCCGCGCGAGTATCTGGTCGCGCAGCCGCATGAATACGTCGCTGGCGGGCAGCAGGTTGCCGCGCAGCCGTTCGCCCAGCAGCGCGAGCCCGTGCCCGAGGTCGCCGATCACCTCGTGCTGCGGGAAGTAGATCTCCTCGACGCTTGCCGGCACGCACGAGAAATGGATCACGTGCGGGCCGCGCGGGCCCATCAGGAACGGCGGCTTCTCGACCACGTCGTGGCCGATCGCGAGGATCAGGTCCGCCTGCGCGATCGCGTCGTGGATGTAGTCGCCCTCGGAGAGCGCTGCGGTCCCGATGTAGAGGTCGGAGTTGCCGTCCACCGCACCCTTGCCCATCTGCGTGTTGAAGAACGGGATACGTGTCTCGCGTACGAACGCGGACAGCGCCGGCACCAGGTGGGTACGATTCGCGGCCGCGCCGATCATGATGAGCGGTCGCCTCGCCGCCAGGATCAGCTCGGCCGCGCGCTCGATCGCTCGCGCTGCCGGTACCGGCCGATCCACCGGATGCGGCGGCACGAGGGCGACCTCGCCGGGCGACTCCGCGGCGATGTCCTCGGGCAGCTCGAGGTGAACCGGCCCGGGCCGCTCCTCCTGCGCGACGCGAAACGCGTCGCGGACCAGGGTGGGAATCGTCCCCGTGCCCACGATCTGGCGCGACATCTTGGTGAGCGGCCGCATCGTGGCCACGATGTCGACGATCTGGAATTGCGCCTGGCGTGCCGTGAAGATCGGCTTTTGACCGGTGATCATCAGCATCGGCATCGCTCCCAGACGCGCGAATGCCGCACCGGTCGTCAGGTTCGTGGCGCCCGGGCCGAGGGTCGTCAGGCAAACACCCGGCCGGCCGGTCAGCCGCCCGCACATCGCAGCCATGAACGCCGCCGGCTGCTCGTGCCGCATGACGACGAGCTCGATGCTCGATCGTCGCAGCGACTCGACCACGTCGAGGTTCTCCTCGCCCGGTACCGCGAAGATGCGATCCACGCCTTCGTTCTCGAGCGCGGCAACGAGCAGATCCGAACCTGTACGGATGGTCGACATCGGGGCGCCCCTACGGACGTGGCGCGCACTGCCGCACGCGCACGAGGTCCAATAACGCGCGGGATCTCCCGTCGCAAATCACATGCCTGCCCGTGCACGCGTACCGCACGTGGAGCGAATGGCGAGCCCCGAAGAGCTGAAACGGAACTGGCGATGCCGGCATCAAATCGCGTTGGCGTTCTCTAGTCCGAGGAAGACGCGAGCGGTCATCAGCCACCTAGGTCATGCTCGCCATCTGCGACGCCTTCCTCGCGAGCTAGGGAGTCGCGCCAGAGCGCACGGGTCGGGGCAGCCGAAGGTGCGGACGAAGCTCATTTCGGAGCAGGAAGATGCTCCGCAACGGCGGCGAGTTCGCGCTCGAAGTTGACCGACAGCTTCCCAGGCTGGACGTCACCGGTTCGACCCCGGTCGCCCGCTCTCAACGTAAGCGCCTGCCGCATCGTGGATGGTGATTTGACGCTGTAGGAACGCTTGTGCTCGGACGTCAGCATGAAAGATCTCTCGGAGCTGACGGAGCAAGAGCTGTTGGCGCTGGCGATCAGCCTTGAGGAGGAGGACATCCGCACCTATGCGGACCTCGCGGAAGGGATGCGCGAATCATATCCCGGCACGGCACGCATGTTCAGCGCCATGTCGGAGGAGGAAGACGGCCATCGCCATCGTCTCCTCGATCTCTACCGTGCGAAGTTCGGCGATCACATCCCGCTCATCCGCCGCCAGGACGTCCGCGGCTTCGTGGAGCGCAAGGCGATCTGGCTGCTGCGGCCGCTCGGCATCGACAAGGTGCGCGAGTACGCGGAGATCATGGAGGCCGAGAGCAAGCGGTTCTACTTGCGCGCCGCCCGGCACTCGAACGACGCCGCCATCCGCCAGCTCCTGGGCGATCTGGCCGCCGAAGAGCGCCGCCACGAGGCGCGCGCGGGGTTCTTCGCGGAGTATCCCGAGATCGAGCGCGAGATGCACGGTGGTAGCGTCCGCCACCCGGTCTTGAGCTTCCACGCTGGGCGATCCACATCGAGCCAGCGCCGGAGCACGGTGACCACCGCGGGCGAGAGTCGCAGCGTGCGGCGTCCAGCTTCGGTCTTCGGATCGTCGAGCACCACCGTGCCGGTGCGATCAATCGTGCACGCGCGCGCCACGCGAAGGGTCTCGCGGCCGGCAGTCGTGAGGTCAAGGTCCTCGGGGCGCAGCGCGAGCACCTCACCGATGCGGAGCCCGGCGCGCACCACGCAGACGAGCAGCGGGAAGAGCCAGGTGCCGACCTCGGCGGCCGCTCGCTCGAGCGCGCCGTTCTTCGCGGCCGGGTCGAACGCTTCGGGATGCTCGGCCTGTTCCTGGTTGATCGGATCGGCGAGGGCGGGGGCAGACTGCCGTAGGCCCCCGGTCCGCCGTAGTCCTCGGGTGGGCCGCGCGCCCGCCATCGATGCAGCGCTGGACGGAACTGCGGAGGGACGAGTCGAAGTCCTCGCAGTGTGATAAGCCCAAGAAGCCCAGGCTGCTCGCGCGAGAGGATGATAGCGATGAGAACCGTAGCTCCCTCGGGGATCGACGTTCGGGGGCCCAAGTTCCTCCGCAGGAACCGACCGGATGAGGTTCGCGACCCGGCACGCATTCGGGTCGGGACCGCCCGCGCTCGCCGCAGCGCGTGTAGCTGACGGGTGCGGCGATGCCGACGAGTTACGACGCGATCATCATCGGGACGGGCCAGGCGGGGCCGTCGCTGGCGGGGCGGCTCGCCGCGGCAGGGATGCGGGTGGCGATCGTCGAGCGCGGGCGGTTCGGCGGTACGTGCGTCAACACGGGATGCATCCCGACCAAGACCCTGGTCGCGAGCGCCTACGCCGCGCACATGGCGCGCCGTGCCGGCGAGTTCGGCGTGGACGTCGCGGGCGCGGTCCGCGTCGACATGCGCCGCGTCAAGGCGCGGAAGGACGCCATCTCGGGCACGTCGAGGACGGGGGTGGAGAACTGGCTGAAGCACATGGAACGCTGCACCGTGTACGAAGGGCAGGCGCGCTTCGAGTCGCCTCGCGAGGTGCGGGTCGGCGCGGACACGCTCGCCGCTCCGCGCATCTTCGTCAACGTGGGCGGTCGGGCAGTGGTTCCCGACATGCCGGGGGTCGGCCAGATACCCTACCTGACCAACAGCTCGATGATGGACGTCGACTACCTGCCCTCCCACCTGATCGTCGTGGGGGGAAGCTACGTCGGGCTCGAGTTCGGGCAGATGTACCGGCGCTTCGGGAGCGAGGTGACGGTCGTCGAGATGGCCGACCGGCTCGTCCCCCGCGAGGACGAGGATGTCTCCGCGGCGATCGAGGGCATCCTGGAACACGAGGGCATCGCGGTACGCCTGAACGCGAAGTGCATCGCGCTCTCCCGGCGCGGCGACGACATCGTCGCGCGGGTGGACTGCGAGCAGGGGACGCCCGAGGTGGTGGGGTCCCACGTCCTGCTGGCGGTGGGCCGTCGTCCCAACACCGACGACCTCGGCCTCGAGCGGGCCGGCGTCGCCGTGGGCCGGGGCGGCTACATCGTGGCCGACGATCAGCTCCGCACCAACGTCGAGGGCATCTGGGCCCTGGGCGACTGTAACGGTAGAGGCGCGTTCACTCACACCTCCTACAACGATTTCGAGATCGTGGCGGCGAACCTGCTCGACCACGACCCGCGCCGGGTGAGCGATCGCATCCCCGCCTATGCACTGTATATCGACCCGCCGCTCGGACGGGCGGGGCTGTCCGACGCCGAGGTCCTCGCGGGCGGCCGGCCCGCGCTCGTCGCCAAGCGGGCCATGACCAACGTGACGCGCGCAGTGGAGAAGGGCGAGACGCAGGGCTTCATGAAGATCGTGGTGGATGCGAAGACCGGCGAGATCCTGGGCGCCGCCATCCTGGGGCCCGGCGGGGACGAGGTGATTCATTCCATCCTGGACGTCATGTACGCCAAGGCTCCGTACTCGCTCATCCGGCGCGCGATGCACATCCACCCGACGGTGTCGGAGCTCATCCCGACCATGCTGGACGACCTGCGCCCGCTCGCCGCCGCGACGACGCCCGGGGGGTGACGGCCGATCGGCGCAGAGCCCTGCGCGTTCACCCTGGGCGGCCTCCGCCAGGTCTGCGGCGCCGGCCCCCCGACCCTACTGCTGCGTCGGTGCCGCGTGCACGGGATTCACGACGCCGAGCAGGAAGGTGTGCGAGCGGCGCTCGATCGCGCCTTCGACGTGGACGCGCGTGCCTTCGGGGAGATCGAAGAGCTTCTTCGCCAGGTCGGGCGGCCCGGCGATGTGAGCATGGGCACGATGTGAGCGCGGAACACGGCTGACTTCGCGGCGAAGCCGTCGCCGTCGAACATCGTGGCATGCACCACTTCGAACCAGCGGCTCTCGCCCGCGTTGTCGCCGGTTCGCCACCCACAAATAGCGGTGCCAGAAGAGTTTCCATCGACCCGACGCCGGCGCCGAGGCGTTGCAGACGAGGCTCGGGACCTCGTTCTCCCAGGTTCCGAAACGGTCAGGAGCCGGCAAGCAGACGGCGGCGGCCGCGATCAGGCGGCCATCGTTCGCTTCCTCCTGAGTTCATTGGCGGCTGCCGAATGGGGGCTGGCTGGTCCCATGGCCGGTCCCTCAGTAGCCGGCAAATTCTTCGGCGTTGATGTGGTCATCCTTGATTCCGGCGCCCGTCAGCGTGGCATGCAGGTCCTCCACCATCGCCGGCGGCCCTGCGATGTAGTACACAGGCGAGTGCACATCCTTCAGAAACCTCGAGAGCATCGCTTGGTCGATCACGCCGGTCTGACCATGCCACTGGCGACGTGACTTCTCCATTTCTGTCATGCTCCCGATGAAGGTGTAGTTCCGATTCTCTCGCGCCAGCGCCTGCAGCTCTTCGAGGAACGCGGCGTCCTCTGGCCGCCGGTTCGAGTAGAAGAGCAGAAGGCGGCGTGGCAGCTTCGCTGTGGCGGCACCGACGAGCATGCTGCGGAAGGGCGTGATGCCGATGCCGCCGGCCAGGAAGACGGCCGGCCGAGCCGGATCGTCGTGCAGGGTCAACGTGCCGGACGGGCCTTCGATCTGGACTTCAGTAGCGACCGGCATGCTCTTCAACACGCGCTTGAACGCCGTATCGCGCATGCGCGTCGCGACCATGAGCATGTCCTCGGTGGGGGCACTCGCGATGGAGAACGTCCGCACGTTGCCCTCGGCGTCCGTTTCAGGCGGATTCTTCAGCGTCATGTCGAGGAACTGCCCGGCCATGAAGGTGAAGCCGGCCGGCTTGTCGAACTGGAAGGCCATGGTGGCCTCCGCCACCTCACGGCGCTGTCGCAGCTTGACCATGAAGGTCGGGGGACTCATTGCTCTCTCGCTTCCATTT
>DATFSB010000297.1:0-18374 GCA_035262825.1 Gemmatimonadales bacterium
TGGAGCTCGTCGCCCGCTACGCCGATCATCGCGATGTCCAGGGCGGCACGGCGCTCGACCCCGCCACCGATCTCGATGTCGAGCTGGCCGCCGCGGCCCGCACGCTCGCCGACCGCCTCCTCACGCGGCGCATCGCCCTGACGGCACTCGGGCTGACCGTGACGCTCGGCGTGGGGCGGGATTATCAGCTGTCGCTCTTCGACCAGCCGCCTCTGATGGTGCGCCGTCAGGCGCTCAACCGGGCGTTGGATGGCGTGCGGCGCCGCTACGGGAGGGCGAGCATCCGCTATGCGCGATGACTTCGTCCATCTCCACGTCCACTCCGCCTTCTCGATCATCGGCGGCGGGGTCGGCGCGTCGTCGCTCGAAGCGCTCGCGGAAGCGGCGGTCGAGCGCGGCTACGGGACCCTTGCCCTCACCGACACGAACGGTGTGTACGGCGCCATGGACTTTCGCCGAGTCACGCGGGCCTACGGGCTGCGTCCGGTCTATGGCGTCGCGCTCGAGACGGAGGCGGAGCGGGCGGTGGTGCTGCCGTTCGATTCGGCGGGCTGGGCGACGCTGTGCCGGGCGGTGACGGCGCGACACTGCAAAGCCAACTACGCTGTCAGCTGTCAGCTGTCAGCCGATCGCGGTGGAGTGGCGGTGGTGTCGAGCGATACCGCTCTCCTCGAGATCCTCGCACGGGAATCGGGGACGGAGAACCTCTACGTCGAGCTCGTGCCCGGGCGCGGGCGTGAGCGGGCGCTGGCGTTCGCGCGCGCGCACGGCCTGCCGCCGGTCGCGACCAACGCGGTGCGCTTCGCGCACCCCCAGGATCACGCGCGCCACCGCTTGCTGGCGGCGATCACGCGCAACGCTACCCTCTCGACGCTTCCCGCCGAGGTGATGGCGCCGCGCGATGCCTGGCTCAAGCCGGCGCCGGAAATTGCGCGCCTGTTTCCCGATGCCCCCGACGCGCTCGCCAACACGCTGGCGCTGGCGGATCGGTGCCGCGGCGAGCCGCCCGAGGGACGCGTCATCCTCCCCACGGCGGCGGGTCCCGAGGCACTCACCCGACTGCGGCAGCTCACCGAGGAGGGCGCACGGCGCCGCTATGGGACCGCGCCGCTCTCTCCGGTCGCGCAGGCCCGGATCGATCACGAGCTTTCCATCATCGCCCTGAAGGGATTCGCCGACTACTTCCTCGTCGTGAAGGACATCGTGGACCATGCGCCGACGCACTGCGGGCGCGGCAGCGTGGCGAACTCGATCGTGAGCTACAGCCTCGAGCTGACGCACGTCGACCCGCTGGCGCACGGCCTCGTGTTCGAGCGCTTCCTCAATCCCGGCCGCAAGGATCCACCCGACGCCGACCTCGACTTCCCCTGGGACGAGCGCGACGCCGCGCTGGAGTACGTTTTCCGCAAATACGATGGGGGACGCTCGGCGATGGTGGCGAACCACGTCACCTTCCAGCGCAAGGCCGCCCTGCGCGAAGTCGCCAAGGTGTATGGGCGTCCCGCCGCCGAGATCGGAGCCATCACGAAGCGGCTGCCGTGGTCGGACGGCGGTCCGCTGCCCGAGCTGCTCGAGACGCACCCCAATTTCCAGACGCTCGCGCTGGGCGGTGCGTGGCCGGAGATCGCGCGGGCCGCCGAAGCGCTGGTCGGGCTGCCGCGCACGCTGTCGCTGCACCCCGGCGGCGTCGTGATCGTTCCCGATGCGCTGACCAACTACGTGGCCGTGCAGTACGCCGCGAAGGAGATCGATACCGGCAAAGGCGTGCTGCCCGTTCCCGCGATTCAGTTCGAGAAGGACGGCACCGAGGACGCGGGGCTGGTGAAGATCGACCTGCTCGGCAACCGCTCGCTCGCCGTGATCCGCGACGCGATCGCCGCGGTCCGAGTCCACGAAGGTGTCGCGATCGACTACACCTCGAGCGATCCGGTGACGGACGAGGCGACCCGCGCAGTGTTCCGCACCGGCAATACCATGGGGGTGTTCTACACGGAGTCCCCGGCGTCGCGGCTGCTGTGTCAGAAGAGCCAGTCCGACACGTTCGACCTGCTCGTCCTGAACACCAGCATCATCCGCCCCGCGTCGAACCGCTACATCAACACTTACCTCGAGCGCCTGCATGGCGCACCCTACGAGCCGCCGCACCCCGTGCTGCGCGACGTGCTCGCCGAGACGTTCGGCGTGATGGTGTACCAGGAGGACGTCGTGAACGTCTGTGTCGCGCTCGCCGGGATGGACGTGTCGGAGGCGGACGGCGTGCGCAAGTCGCTGACCAAGAAGCGTCCCATGAAGGAGCTGCGCGGCTACGAAGAGCAATTTCGCGCGGGTGCCGCGGCGCGCGGAGTCGTACCGGCGATCGTCGACGAAGTGTGGGCGATGATCCTGTCGTTTTCCGGCTACTCGTTCTGCAAGGGCCACTCCGCGTCCTACATTCAGGTGGCGCTGCAGTCGGGCTACCTGCGGGCGCACCATCCCGCCGAGTTCATCGCCGGCGTGCTGTCGAACGAGGGCGGCTACTACGCGCCGTTCGCCTACATCGCCGAAGCACGACGCATGGGACTCGAGATTCTCCCGCCCGACGTGAACGCGAGCGACGTGGCGTACCTGGGCCGGGGCCGCACGCTGCGCATCGGAATGATGGCGTTGAAGGGATTGACGGCGGCGGGGCTGGCCGCGCTCACAGCGGAGAAGGCGCGGGGCGGTCCGTACGCGTCGCTCGACGACCTGCGGCGCCGCACCGGCCTCAACCCCGGCGACCTGCGTGTGCTGGTCCAGGCGGGCGCCTGCGACGGGATCGCACAGGGAAGCACGCGACCACAGCTCATGTGGCGGGTGGACGCGGAGATCACGGCGAGACGGCCTGGTGCGGCTAACCCCGGGGCGTCGCCCCGGGGTCAGCCCAGGGTACAAGGAACTCTGTACCTGGACGAGCCCAACCTGATCGCCCTGCCTTCACTCGCCGAGTACGATGCAGACCGCCAGCTGCGCGACGAGTTCGCGGTGCTCGGCTACCTCGCATCGTCCCACCCCATGGCGCTCGTCTCCGAGACGACGCGCGCCATCCATCCCGTGGCCGCCAGCGCGCTGCACGAGCATGTGGGGCGGCACGTGACCTGCGTGGGGATGCTCACCACGGGGAAGCCGGTGCACACGATCAAGGACGAGCCGATGGAATTCGTCACCTTCGACGATGGCACGGGCCTCATCGAAACGGTGATCTTTCCCGACGTCTACCGGAAGGTCGTCCCGCTGCTCTTCGGAACGGGGCCGTACGTGATGCGCGGCAAAGTGGAAGCGTCGTACGGAGCGGTCACGCTGACGGTGACGGCGCTCGATCGGCTGGACCGCTACGCCCAGCGGCGCGGGCTGCCGTGGCGCCCGGTGGCGACGGGCGCCACGGTGTGAGACGATGACGCAACCCGACCTGTTCGAGAACGACGCGCTCCCCGACCCTCCGCACGACGTCGTGGCGCTGGCGTGGCGCCTGCCGCCCAACATCCACTTCGGGACCTCGACCTGGACCTACGACGGTTGGTCGGGAGAGGTCTATCATCGCAGCTACTCGGGCCCGCAGCCGGCGAAACGCCTCGAAGAGTATGCGCGCTACCCGCTGTTTCAGACGGTGGGGATCGACAGCGCGTTTTACGATCCGCCGAGCGAAGAGACGCTCGCCGCGTATGCACGCTCGCTGCCCCCGGGGTTCCCGTGCGTGAGCAAGGTGTGGGACCGGATCACGGCACGGCGCTTCAACCAGGATCGCCGCTGGGGTAATCTCTCGGGTCTCAAGAATCCCGATTTCCTGAACGCGCAGCTGTTCAAGGACGCCGTGCTCACGCCCTACGCGCGGGCGTTCCGCGACCACGCCGCGTGCTTCGTGTTCGAGTTCCAATCGATGCGCGGCAAGGACCTTCCCGACATCGGCGATTGGGCCGACGAGCTCGACGGGTTTCTCGGGGCGCTGCCCACCGATTTCCACTACGCCGTCGAGCTGCGTAATCCGGAGCTGTTGCACGACCTGCACGGCCTCGTGCTCAAGCGCCACGGCGTCGCCCATGTGTTCAACTCGTGGACGGAAATGCCGCCGATCGGCGCGCAGCTCGACCTGCCGTGGACTTTCCCCGCGACCTTCACGGTGGCGCGGGCATTGCTCAAGCCCGGGCGCAAGTACGAAGACGCGGTGCGGCAGTTCGAGCCTTATGAGCAGATCCGGGAGCCGCTGCCCGACCTGCGGCGCGACCTGCACAGGCTCATGTCCGAGGCCGTGCGTCGGCGCATAGAAGCAATGATTGTCGTGAACAATCGCGCAGAAGGAAACGCTCCAGGAACGATTCGGGCCCTGGCAGAATCGTGGAAGTGACTGATCCCTCGGCGTCCACTCGGCGGCTCAGCGACTCGGCGCCTCCCTCGCCGTCTCGGCGCCTAGATCCAGCTCCCACTGCGGCGCTTGTCGATCCTTCCTGTATCGCGCGCGCATGTCTCTCGTCTCGAATCCGTATTTCCTCTGGAGCTTCGTCACTCGCCGCGTGAGCGCTCGCGCGTAGTCAGGCGGCGCTGCCCCTCGGCCCACGTAGGCCCGACGATACCGCTCGGCGAGGTGCGGAAAATGTTCATCAAGGACCGGGAGAAACCGGTCGCGGATCCCGGGATAGAGCCGTAACGGGCTCGCCGTCACGAAGCGCGCATGCACCGCGCGGGCAGCCGCGAACAAGGCGTCGAGCCGCTCCACGTCATCCGAGATCCCCGGCAACACCGGGGCCACGATCACTCCCGCGTTGACGCCGGCTTCCGTGAGTCGCGCGACGGCGCGGAGGCGCACCGCCGGCATGGGAGAGCGTGCTTCGAGAACGCGCACCAGATCGGGGTCGAGCGCGATCAGCGACAGGTGGATCTCGAGATCGTTGTGCCGCTGGATGCGCTGCAGCACGTCGATGTCGCGCGTGACGAGCGGGCTCTTGGTGATGATCCCGATCGACAGCCCTTCGCACTTCGCCAGCTCCTCCAGCACCAGGCGCGTGAGGCGGAAGCGCCGTTCGGCTGGTTGATACGGGTCGGTTGCCGTGCCGATCACGATCGGCGCGTCGTGCTCGGCCGAACGATGGTAGCGTCGCAGATCGGAGCGCAGCGCGGCCTGGAGTCCGGCCTTGACGAAGATGCGCTGCTCGAACGCTTCCCATCCGTTGGCGCCGCGGTACTCGGCGAGCTGTGCGTCGTCGATCCGCTGGGCGGCATGCGCGCGTTCCACGACGTAGCGGTGGGCGAAGCGCGCGTAGCAATAGGTGCACCCGAATTCGCAACCGACGTAGGGATTGATCGACCAGAAATCCATCCCCGTTTGCTCGGGGGAGTTGAGCACCGAGTGTGAATCCAGGGTGACGAACTTCGTGCCGCGCAGGCGCTCGTCGAGGACCGGGAGGGCGGATGGACGGATCGGCGGATTGGCGGATGCTGCGAGGGGCAGCTGGGGCGCAGATCGCCCAGCCGTCGGCGCTCCCCGTCCGCCGATCCGCCCATCCGACGATCCCGCTACCCGCATCGCGACCACCCGCAGCTCGGGCAGACGAGGCAGCCGGATTGCGGCGTGACGCGCGCGTCGCAATCGGGGCAGCGGCGCTGGATCGAAGGCGCGTACACGGTGGGCTGCAGCTGAGCGGGTTGACGTGGCGTGGCGGGCATGGGGGCCTCCTCGTTTTCGGCTTTTGTTCGGGTCTGTCTCGCGAATATAAGCCGACCCATCGAGCCCGCAACCACACAACTAACCCATTACGGGAATGGCAGTTAGAGCGTTTGTCCGACCATCCGTCTCCAGGCGTAGTAGACCGGTACGCCGACCAGCACAAGAAGCAGTCCCAGCACGGCGTAGGTCCGGGTAGTGGGCACAACCAGCAGCGAAGCCGCGATCAATCCTGTCATCACCACGTAGGCCCCGGGAAGCCACGGGTATCCCGGGGCGCGCCGCGGCCGCTCGGCGTCGGGGCGTTTGGCGCGCAGAACAAACAGTCCCACCGTGGTCAGCAGGTAGAACAGGATCGCCGCGATGATCACGAAGTTGAGCAGCTGGCTGTACGTGCCCGACAGGCAGAGGAGCGAGGACCAGACCGCCTGCACCACGAGCGCCACACTGGGCGTCTGATATCGCGGGTGCAGCCGTCCCGCGGAGTGGAAGAACAGATTGTCGCGCGCCATGGCGTAATAGACGCGCGCGCCCGATAGAATCAGCCCGTTGTTGCAGCCGAACGTCGACACCATGATCGCCGCCGCCATGATGTAGCGCCCCGGTGTGCCGAGCATGGCTTCGAGTGCGGCGGTGCCGACGCGGTCCTGCGGGGCCGTCGCGATGGCAGAAGACGGGAGGACGCTCAGATAAGCCGCGTTGGCCAGCACATACAGCACCGTCACGATGCCCACGCCCATCGTCATCGCGAAGGGCAGGTCGCGTTTCGGGTCCTTCATCTCGCTCCCCGCGAACCCGACGTTGTTCCACGCATCCATCGAAAAGAGCGAGCCGACCATCGCCGCGCCGATCGTGGTCAGTCCGATGGCGACGCCGCCATTGTCGAGAAAGTGCCCGCCGAAGTTTGCCGCGACCGCATCGGCGTGGCGGCCGATCGTGATGCCGAGCAGGATCAGGAGCGCGAGACTCGCCGCTTTGGTCGCGGTGAACGTCGTCTGAATAATGGTGGCGGTGCGGACGCCACGGATATTGATCGCCGTCAACACCACGATCAACGCGATCGCGAGCAGGCGCTGTGGCGACAGGCCGATCACAATGCTCCCGATCGGCGGTGGGAACGTGATCGTCCCACCCCAGCCGGCGAAGACATCGGGACGCAGCGCGGGCCAGAAGACGGCCGTGAAACGCGCGAAGGCGACGGCCACGGCGGCGATGGTGCCGGTCTGAATGACGACGAACAGGGTCCATCCGTACAGGTAGCCGAACAGCGGAGAAATCGCCTCGCGCAGGTAGATGTACTGGCCGCCGGCGTGCGGGTACATGGCGGACAGCTCGCCGTAGGTGAGCGCGCCCATCAATGTCACACCGCCCGACAACGCCCAGACGAGGAGCAGGTACCCCGGGGCATGGACCTCGCGCAGGATTTCGGCGGAGACTATGAAGATCCCCGAGCCGATCATGGAGCCAACCGCGAGGGCGGTCGCGTCCCAGCGGGAGATCGCCCGGACGAACTCGGTCTGGGGCTGTTGCGCCGTCGCCATGCTGCGGCATCGCTTCGTTGAAGGTCTGCTAACCTAGTGGCCGGCCTACCCCGTGGCTATTCTTGTACGCCGATTCAATCCATCTCTCATCATTGTCGAGGGAACCGTGCCCCTACGACTGTTGCCGCGCGAGGAAGAGTTCTTCGACCTCTTCGTCGAGGTCGCCACACGAAACCAGGAAGCCGCCGGCAAGCTGCGCGAGCTGTTCGAGGCTCCCCCTGAACGGCGCACACCGATCGTCGAAGCGATCAAACGGCTCGAGCACGAATGCGACCAGGTCACCCATGAGGTGGTGAACCGGCTCGACCGCACGTTCATCACGCCGCTCGACCGGGAAGACATCCATCAGCTGGCGTCCGATCTCGACGACGTGATCGACACGATCGACGGGACCGCGCGGCGCGCCCAGATCTTCCACTTGGGGGTGTCACCCCAGGGCGTTCGCCGGCTCACCGAAGTCATCGTGCGTATGACGGAGGTTCTCAAGGAAGCGGTCGGGCGCCTCAAGAAAGGCGACGACGTCATCAAGTACTGCGTCCAGGCAAAGAGCCTGGAAGAAGAAGGGGACGTCATCTACCACGAAGCACTGGGCCAGCTGTTCGAAAAGGAGACGAACGCGATCGAGCTGGTGAAGTGGAAGGAGATTTACGACAACCTCGAGCGCACGCTCGATGAAGCGGAGGACGTCGCCAACGTCGTTGAGTCCATCACGCTGAAGCACGCCTGATGGACAGCACGGTCTGGCTGGTTCTCGCGATTGTCCTGGTCGCGCTCACCTTTGACTTCATCAATGGATTCCACGACAGCGCGAACTCGATCGCGACCGTCGTTTCGACGCGGGTGTTGTCCCCGTTCGCCGCCGTGGGGTGGGCCGCGTTCTGGAACTTCGTCGCGGCGTTCGTGTTCGGCACCGCGATCGCCAAGACCATCGGGAAGGGCATGATCGACCTGAGTGTCGTCGACCCGACGGTGATCGTGGCCGGGCTGTTGGGGGCGATTGTGTGGGATCTGTTGACGTGGTGGTGGGGCCTGCCGACCTCCTCCTCGCATGCTCTGGTTGGGGGGTACGGCGGCGCCGCGATCGCCAAGGCGGGGTTCATCGCCATCATTGCGAGCGGCTGGACCAAGACACTGGTGTTCATCGTCGTCGCGCCGCTGCTGGGTCTCTCGCTTGCCCTGTTGTTGACGGTGTTGCTGTCCTGGGTCTTGCGCCGCTCCCTCCCGCGCCGTGTGGATAAGTCGTTTCGAACGCTCCAGCTGGTGTCGGCGGCGGCGTACTCACTCGGTCACGGGACCAACGACGCGCAAAAGACGATGGGAATCATTGTGGCTCTGTTGTTCACGAGCCAGGCAAGCTTCAGCAACTTCCCCATCCAGGCCTTGCACCTGACGTCGGCGGACAAGATCCCCATCTGGGTGATTCTCATCGCGCACGCCGCGATCGCGCTGGGGACATTGGCGGGTGGCTGGCGCATCGTGAAGACGATGGGGCAGCGGATCACCCGGTTGCGCCCATTCGGAGGGTTCTGCGCCGAAGCCAGCGGGGCGGCCACGCTGTTCATTTCATCTCATTTTGGAATTCCGGTCAGCACGACGCACACGATCACGGGCGCGATTACGGGAGTGGGCGTCGCGCAACGCGCGACGGCCGTACGCTGGGCGGTTGCCGGACGGATCGTATGGGCGTGGATCTTGACGATCCCCATGGCTGCCGGGATCGCAGGACTCACCTACATCCTGCTCCGCGCGCTGCATCATTGATGGTTCAATCCAGCTTGATCGTCAGCACCCGGCACTCGGTCATCTCCTCGATCGCGTAGCGCACGCCTTCGCGTCCCAGCCCGGACCCCTTCGCGCCGCCGTGGGGAGGCGATCGACGCGGTGATCATAAACCAAGCACCTCCACCACGGTTTCCGCGATTGCGGCGTCCTGCACGCCGACGCCGGTGAGGTCGGCGATGGTGATCTCGTGCGGCAGCTCCCGACCCAGGAGCCGCCCCGCCACGAGATCGCCGAGCTCCCCGGTGACCTTGCGCCGCGTCACGGCTCCCGCCTCGAGGGCGTGACGCAGGTTGCCGAACCGCTCGGTTTGCACGACCCGGTCGGCGAACAGCTTGTCGGCCTTGGCCATGAGGGCCGGCTCCAGTTCCACCTTGTCGGGACTGTCGGTACCGGCGGAGGTGATGTGCGTGCCCCGTGCCACCCACGCCGCCTTGATGAGCGGGGTCGTGCTCGCCGTGATGCTGACGATGATGCGATGGTCGCGCACCGCTGACTCGAGGGCAGGGGCGATGCGCGTCGGGACGACGCCGGCGAACTCGGCGGCGAGCGCTTCCGCCCGCTCGAAGGTGCGGTTCCAGAACGTGATCCGGTCGAGCTGGCGCTGCGCCAGGATAGCGCGCGCAGTGAGGCGGGCGAGCCCCCCGGCGCCGACCAGCAGGGCGGTACGGGCATCGATCGGCGCGAGGTGCTTGAGGGTGATCGCGATCGCGGCGGCGGTGCGCAGATCGGTGAGGTAGCCGTGCTCTTCCAGCACCAGCACCGGCGTGCCCGTGTTCGCGTCCAGCAGGAGAAACAGTCCATCGCCGGCCGGCTTGCCGCGTTCGACGTTCGCCGGGAACCCCGTCGCCACTTTGAGCACGATGAATCGGCCGCCGGTGAGCTGCGCGCCTTTGACGTGAATCGATGCGGTGGGCCTGGAGCGCTCCATCGCCATCGGTTCGGGGAGCGTCGCCTGACCGAGCGCCAACGCCTTGAACCCGCGCTCCACCGCCGCGATCGCCGCCGCCAACGTGATCTTGTCGCGGAACTCCTCGAGGCGGACGACCCGCACGTCAGTCGCCCAGAGCCGGCCTCAAGCCGGTCGCCGTAGCCTGTAGCGCCGCCCGCAGCTCGGGGATCTCGTTGCCGAAGCCGAAGCGCAGGTAGCCCGGCATGCCGAAATGCTCGCCCGGGACGAGCAGGACGCTCTGACCGGCGCGGACGCGCTCCACCAGCGTTTCACCGTCCACGCGCGAGCTGTACCGCACCCAGCAGATCGCCCCCGCCTGCGGCGGCACCCAGCTGAACGACGGCCCGAAGCTCTGGAGCCACTGCTCGAGCACCGGATAATTCTCCCGCAGGATCCCGCGCGTGCGCGCGAGCAGGCGCTCGCGCACCGCCGGTTGCAGCGCCAGGGTGGCGAGGTGGTCGCTCGCGCCGGAGGGGCCGATCGTCGTGTAATCGTGCCGCGCCCAGGCGTCCGCGACGATCGGCGCCGGTCCCACGAGCCAACCGATCCGGAGGCCGGGGAGTCCGTACGCCTTCGAGAGGCCCGCCACGCAGATGAGCCGGTCGTAGCTGCCCCAGAACGACGCCGTCGTTTTTCCATCGCGCTCGGCGCCCATGTACACCTCGTCGGCGAGCAGCCAGGCGCCCACTTCGGCGGTGCGCTCGATGATTGCGCGGCGCATGGCGTCGGCGAGGATGTGTCCCGTCGGATTGTGGGGGTTCGTCACCACCACGAGCTTCGTCCCCGGCGCGATCGCCGAGCGAATCTCGGCGGGGTCGGGCGCCCAGCCGCGGTCCTCGTGCAGGCGGAAGGGGCGCACCTGCGCTCCCAGGTTCTGCACATGACCCCACAGCTGCAGGTAATTGGGCAGCAGCATCGCGACCTGGTCGCCCGGCTCGATCACGCGCAGTGCGGCGACGTAGTTCGCTTCGGCGCTGCCGTTGGTGACGAGCACCTGATCGGGCGTCGCCCCCGGGTAGAGGGCGGCGATGCGCTCCCGCAGCGCGTCGGTGCCGTTGGACTGGCTGTAGCCGAGCCGTACGTCGAGCAGCGGGTCGGCGGCGGCCTGGGCGAGCGCCAGCAGCTCGCGTACGCTCAGCGGGTGCACGCCCGATTCCGACAGGTTGTAGCGCACCCGGTTCTCCCAGGTGCTCTGCCAGCGCTCGAGATCGAAGGTGACGAAGGGCATCAGGCGAGGGTCGCGATATCCTGTGGTTGTTCCAGCCAGTAATCGGGATCGACGTCTTCGAGGTGCTCGCGGTCGAACGGTCCCCACAGCACGGCCGCGGTCTTCACCCCGGCCGCGCGGCCGCACTCGATGTCGTGACGCGAGTCTCCGATGAACACCGCATCCGCCGCCGGCTTTCCAGCCTGGGCGAGCGCGACGAGCACGGGCTCGGGATGCGGCTTGGGATGCGACACGTCATCCGACCCGACGACGACGTCGAAGGCGTCTTCCAGCCCCGCGACCCGCAACCCCCTGAGCGCGCCGCCGCGCATCTTGCTCGTGACGAGGCCGAGCGTCTTGCCGCCGGCGTCAAGGCGGCGCACCTGCTCGACGACGCCGTCATAGGGCCGCACCAGTTCGTCGTGGTGCGCAAGGTTGTATTCGCGATACGTCTCCACCATCGCCTTGATTTCGGTTTCGTCGTCGCTCCACAGGCGGAATTGCACCCACAGCGGGGTGCCGAGACCGTCCATCCAGACGTCATCGGGGGGTTCGTAGCCGCGATGCGCGCGCATCGTATGGCGGTACGAGCGCAGGATCAGCTCGATCGAATCGATCAGGGTTCCATCGAGGTCGAACAGAAACGTCCCGAACGACACCGGATCACCGGCCGCCGCTGCGCCGGAACCAGGCGCAATCGGGCGCCAGCGGGCAGACGTCGCAGCGCGGGGTCGCGCGGCAGGTCTCCTGCCCGTGGTGGCGCAGCAGCTGGTGCGCCTGGATCAGCCAGTTGTAGTCCCGCGGCAGATCGACGGACAGCGCTTCCTGCACCGAGTTGTAGGCCGCCGTCCCCGTCGCTCCCGGCTTGCCGTACCCGATCCGCTGCAGCACCCGCAGCCCGTTCGCTTCCGGGGCGAGAGTCGCCTGGGTGCGGCAAAACAGCAGAATGCGGTCGGCGCCCGTCTCCCCGATCCCCTTGAACCGCTTCAACAGCTTTTTGGCTTCGGATGGAGACTCGCGCACCAGGGTCCGCACCCGGGCGAGGCCGATCTCGATCATCAGCTCGGCAGCCTCGCGCAGCTTGGCGAGCCGGGCGCCGCCGTTCGTGCCTCCAGGTGCCAGGAGCTCCAGCATCTTCGGCTTGGGGGTGCGCAGGATGGCCTGCGGCGTCGTCCCGATCTTCTGGCGCAGCGTGCGGAACACCAGGGCGCGTTGCTCGTCGTCGGGGACGACGGCGACGTGCTCCCAGATGATCCACTCGAAGGGGCCGCTCGGGATCGGCCGCTTGGGGCGGCCGTAGAGGGCACGAAGACGGTCGATATAGGCCCGCAGGGGCAGTGTAGGGTGTCGCATGGAGCCATAAAATTGTCCCCGATGGCCAAAGCGTGACAACCCGTGCCGACGGAAATGGCGTCCTTGCGCCCCTCCGGGGCCTCAGCCACCGCGCGCCAGTCGAATCGCAGCCACCAGACGGGGAATCGGAGCCTCCGCCGCCACGGCGACGGGCTGCAGCCCCTCGTGCCAGGCGAGGATGGCGGCGATGTCGACCGGCCGCTGACCGGCGATCAGATCATCCAGCAGGAGACTCTCCCCGGCGGTCAGGCCGCCCGCCAGGCGGGCCACCAGACCGTCGAGCCGCGCCAGACGATCGCCGCGACCGCCGCGCGCGGCCCGGCGGGCAGCAGCCAGGACCATCGGGATGAGCCGGCGGCCCGGTCGGTCGCGGTCGGCCGCCCGCCAGCGGGCGGCGGCGATGGCCGCCAGGCGGGTGCGAACGAGTGGCGCGGCAGTCTGCAGCGCCTGCGTGATCGCGGGACCGGCCACGCCGTCGGCCGTCGCTTGATGCGCCTGCTCGAGGAGTGTCGTGGCTTCCTCGGGATCGGCCCGGGCGGCACCGTCTGCGACGACAATCACCTCCACATCGGGTCCCAGGGCGATCACCAGCACGACCGCCTCGCGCGTCGCGGCGACGGACGTGTGCACGCCACCTCGAGTTGCGGGAGCCGCTCCCGCCGCGAGCCGGTGCAACCGGTCACACCAATCGAACGGCGCACTCCCCGCTCGGCCTCCCGACGGGGTCTCGACCTGTGCGGCGCCCCCGCTGATCTGCATCGCCACCTTGGCGGCGAGTCGCGATTCGATGTCCTGCGCCGCGGCGAGAGGCTCGATCGGGAGGAATGAGACAGTTTCGACCATGGCGTGGGGCGACCCCAGCCGGTCGATTCGACCAACGCGCTGAGCGAGCCGGGCGGGACTCCATGGCAGGTCGTAGTGAATCACGCGCTTCGCGTCGTGCAGGTTGAGCCCTTCGCCGATGAGGTCGGTGGCGAGCAGGACATCGGCCTGTTCTCGCTCGGGTGGAGGCGCGACTCCGAGGGAACGCGGAGCGAAGGCGGCAAGTGCGTCGAAACGTGACACGCGGTCGGCGCCGAGCCACCCCGACACGCCGCACAACGCGGCCAGCCGCAGCGACCGCGGCAGGTGGCGGCGCAGGTGCTGCAGTGTGGCCGCGGCCTGGACGAAGACGATCGTCTTGCCGTCGAACCGCTCCAGATACCGGGTCAGCGCCGCGGCCTTCGGGTCAGGTCCAGCGCGCGCCTCGTCGAGCAACCTGCGGACGAGCGCGAGGTCGTCCGGATCTTCAGCAACCGTGACACCCGCTTCGAGCAACAGCGGCAGAAATGCCAGTTGCAGATCGGCGTCGTCTTCGAGGGCGAACGCGCGGCGGAACTCCCGCGGTGTGAGCCGGCGTTGCGCGACGCCAGCGTCGCGGGCGAGAGTGCGGAACGCTTCGTACCGTCGCAGGCTCTGCCGCAGGGCGGGGACGCTCGACGCGAGCCGGCGCAACAGCGTGAGCCGATGCAGTGCGGCCGCTCCCGGTGGTCGCAGCCGTTGCACGCCGTCGATCAGCGACGCCAGCCGTGCCGGCTCTGCGGGCGCGGCACGGATCACGCGCCCCTCTTCCCGCTCGGGGAATCGCTGTCCGTCCCAGAGTCGCGCGACGCGCTGCCGTGAGCGCGCCACGACGATCCGAGCGACGGCGGCATGGACCGCGGGCCCCACGCGGGATTCTCGCGCCGCGACCAAGAGCGACGGGACGCCGAACGCCACGAGCGCGTCGTCACGCAGAAACAGCCGCAACAAATGGAGCAGGTCGGCTGGCCGGTTGTGCACCGGCGTGGCCGTGACGAGCAGTACGCGGCTGTGCACCAACAGACGAGCCAGCGCGCCGAAGCGGCGCGTCTCCGGATTGCGGAAATGGTGTGCCTCGTCTACGACCACCAACGACCCCGGTGCGAACCCTCGCTGCGTTTTGCCGTCGCGACTCAGCCGCTCGTGGGTCTCGACGCGCGCCGTAAGCCCCAGTCGCGCGAGCAGCGCTCGCCACTGATCGACCAGCACCGCGGGCACCACGAGGACGAGCGGTGCTGCCGCCGCGTGTGCGACGGCGAGCGCCACATAGGACTTCCCTGACCCGACGGCGTCGGCCAGCACCGCGCCGCCGCAGCGCCGTACGATGGCGTGGATGCGCTCGAAGGCTCGCGCCTGATGCGGCGCGAGCCATGACGGTGCCGTGGGAGGCGGATGCGGAAGATCAAGCAGTGCTCCGGCGGCGATGCGGCAGGCGTCATCGGGCGAAACCGCGACGAGCGGGTCCACGAGCAGCGCCAGCGGCTCGGTGGGCGCCTCGAGCGTTTCAGCGAGGATCCGGGGTGAGACGCAGCAGGGCGCGCTGGTCCCGGGCATCGAGGCCATACAGCTCCCCCACGAGAGTGTCCGCTGCTTCGCGCCGCCGCCCCAGGTCCGCGAGCGCCTCCCATTGCGCCGCACTCGCGCGGGGGAACGGGAGGCTTCCGACGACGCGCGCGTTGAAGCGACGGAATCCACCGCGCGCCGGGTCCGCCGCGAGGCGGGCCAGCCCCGTGCACCAGCGCGTGTTGAGCAAAGCGGCGAGAGCGTGGGCGTCGAGCGCCCGGCGAGTTGCGATCCCGTACACCGTGTTGAGCGGGACGATTTCGGGTGGCGGCACGACGGCGAGAATCTCACGGGCCAGGTCGACCCAGAGCACACGGTGCGGGACGACCGCGAGCCCGATGCGGAACAGCTGCCAGACCGGTCCGCCGTGATAATCGGTGCGGCGCTGCAGCCGATCGGCGAATGGGGCCAGTCGTGCGGCCGTCGCGTCCGGCAACTCGGCGAGCGGCCGGCCGGCAGCATCGTGCGTCCACAGGAGGTGACGGCGCGGCCTCACTTCCCAGCGGACGACATCCCGGCCGCGTGCGACGGGCCGGGACCCGGGCTGCGGCTCGGGAACGAGAAACACCGAGTCGGCTCCGGTCTTCACTCCCAGCTGCGGCGTCCACTGCCGCGACAGCGGTGGGAGCTCGTGCTCCAGACGCCGGGCGACGGCTGCGGCGTCTGGCTCCAGCACCCACGGGCCGTCCACCTGCAACGCCTGCTGAGCGACCTGATGCGCGGGATCGGCCGGTCCGAGGCGCGTTCCGGTCATCGCTTCCGCGTCCGGCCGCACCCGCGCGGCGACGAGGGCCATCGGATACACCGCCGCTTCGAAGGTCGTGGCGACGGACTCGTCGAGCGGAGCGACGACGGACACCCTGCACCGCTCGGCGAGATGGCGTCGCAGCGGCTCGCCATAACCGGCCGTGGCGAGCTTGGCGGGCACGAGCAACGCCATGACCCCGCGCGCCGCCGTGAGCTCGAGGGCGCGCTCGCAGAATGCCACGGACAGATCTGGAAGGTGACCGAACGGTCCTGGAGCGGGGCGCCACAGCGCATACCGCTCGCCGAGCGTCTCCCGCACGCGCGCCGGAAGCCGCTCGGCTCGGACCCAGGGAGGATTGCCGAGGACGAGGTCGAAGCCGCCGCCGGCCAGCACGTCGCAGAAGTGGGATTCGACGCTGAAGAATGGCGTGGCGCCCTCGCGCGCCAGCCGCCGCCGGCTGCGACGCAGCTCGTTGCGCGCTCTCCGCAATCGCCGCAGCTGAGACCATTCCCGGGCCGTGAGCCCGATGCGCTTGCCGAAGAGATCGAGGTTACGGGCTGCCGCGATCAGCTCGACGATGCGGCCATCGAGTCCCGCCGCGGCGTGGGCGTACAATCCGGCGGCGACCGCACGCTCGGCTTCGGCCAGCTCACGCGCCGCTTGCTGCTTTGGCCGACCCACGAGAGAGAACAGGTGTCGGCGGCGCTCAGCCAGCTGGTTCGCGTCGACGCTCGGGCGAAGTGGGTCACGATTGCGCCCCAGGGCAGCAGCAACGCTGTAGGGATCGAGCAGTGCGTCGCCGCAGCGCAGGTGGCCGTCGAGGTTGGGCAGCGGCGCCACCGCCTGGGCGTCGCCCGCCGTATCGGGGGCGATCAGAGCGAGCCACAGCCGCAGCTCTGCGAGCCGAGTCGCGGTGGGGGAGAGGTCGACGCCGAACAGCGACCGGACAATGATTTCGCGGCGCAGCGCCGGCGTGTCGACCGCGCCCGCCGCAGTCCGCAAGCGCGTCAACTCGTCCAGCGCGCCGAGCAGAAATGCCCCGGACCCTGCGGCGGGATCGAGCACGCGCAGCCCAGCGAGGTCGGGTGGGCGGATAGGGGCGCGATCATGGTAGACCCATGCTTCCGCGTCCTGGTGGGGCAGACCGAAGCGTTGCACGAGCACGTTCGTGAGCGCCGCTTGAACGATGTCGCGGACGAGCGCGGCGGGTGTGTAGTAGCTGCCACTCAAGCGGCGCTCGTCAGGCGCCATGACCCCTTCGAACACGCGTCCCAGCATGTCCGGCGCAATGCGGGCGTCGCCTTCCCCCTCGACCGCGGAGAAATGGAATCGTTCGAACAGGTCGTCGAAGGCCTCGCGCCAGTCTCCATTGGACCACAACGCAGGCCCTGCGCGCCGCTCGAGCGGCGTCGATTCGAACAGTCCGCCGTTGAGAAAGGGAATCCTGCCGAGCGCGAGCATCGTCGCGGACCGCTCGGCAACAGGGCGGTTCAACGCGCCGAAGACCAAGGGATGAAAGGCCGTACGATGGAAGTGGCGGCCGCGGGCCAACGCATGATCGAGCAGCTTAGGTAGGTAGCGCCGATCACCGTCGAGCCATCCCTTTTCCTGGACGAAATACAGAAACAGCACTCGCGTCAGGGCGGTGAGTGCCAGGGCGTGGCGGTCGGCGCGGCTGCGGGGCTCCGCCAGACGATCGGTGAATCGCTCCAGGGTGTTTCGGAAAGCCCGGAAGAACCGGACGGTGACCGCCTCGCTGGCGAGGGCATCGCCGACCCGCAGCGACAGCGCCAGGGCGGTCTCCGAGGGTCGCGGGGCGAGCCGCTCGAGCGTCGCGAGGGCGACGGGCGCCGGCCGCGCGAGGGCGAACGAAGCGAGCCGGATGGCGAGGGTCGGTGCGGACGTAGCACGCCAGGAGGCGAGCACGAGGCGGCGCGGCGTCCCTCCCACCGCGCACGCCAGGCCACGGTCAGCGCCGTTGGCGAGCCGCTTCGCGGCGACCCGCGCAGCGGCTTCCGGGTCGCTCGCCTCGAGGGCGATCACCCGGTACGCCTGGTGCCGCGCGATCAGCTCGGCGGCGGTGACTCCAGCAGCGCACACTTCGACCGAGCCGAGCCAGGGCCCGGGTGGAACGGTCTCCCACGCCGCGTGATAGCCGAGCACGCGAAAGAGGTCGCGAAGATCGGAGATCTGCTCGGTGCGGGTGAGAAGCTCCCGGAGCACCACGGGCCCCTCGGTTCGAAGGGCCCCAAGATGGGTGGTGGTGCTCCGGGATTAGGTACCGGAGTATTGCAGGCGGGATCGAAACGCCGCGGAGCTTACGACGCTTTTCGCAGCGTGATGCTGCCGTTCACCGTCCGCAGCTCGAGCGAGCGGCCGCCCGAGCCGATCGTGCCGCGCAAATGCCGCGGGCCGAACCTGCCGGTGACCGTCAGGGGGAAATCGGTCTCGAGGTCGCCGTTCACCGTCTCGGCGCGCACCTCGGCGTTCAGGTTCGAGGGAAGGGTGAGGGTGATCCCGCCGTTCACCGTGGTGAACCGGGCCACCGACTCCCAATCGCTTCGACCCATCGACGCACGGATCGAGCCGTTCACCGTCGTCGCTTCGACATGTCCCGCCGCCGTGACATCGACGCTGCCGTTCACGGTGCTGACGTCTGCATCGGCGCCGAGATTGTCCGCCTGGAGGTCGCCGTTGACGGTGCGCCCGTCGAAGTTGAT
>DATFSB010000298.1:0-2224 GCA_035262825.1 Gemmatimonadales bacterium
CGCTGCGCCCGACAAGAGAACTCGCACGGCATTGTTCGTCGTCACGCCATCGACGAGGATGGTTTTGTGGCGGCCGGCGAGCCCTCGCGCAATCGTCACTGCACGACGCGGCACCCGCAGTCGCGCGGCGATGTAGCGCACCAACTCCTCGTTCGCCGCACCGTCGACTGGTGGAGCAGCGACGCGGATGCGAATCGCGTCTCCGTAGGAACCCATCACCTGTGTCGACCTGGCGCGCGGAACCACCTGCACAACGATCCGTGCTACTGGTCGTTTCAAGCTGATCGCTGATGGCTGACGGCTGACAGCGTCGTCAGAGCAGCACCTGCTCCACGAACGCGCGCAGTACCATCAGGAGGAGCCACGCCACGAGTGGACTGAAGTCGAGCTGGCCCATCGGAGGAAGGATGCGACGCAGCGGCTCGACGATCCAGTCGGTGAGCCAATACATCGGCCGCATCCAGCTGGTATAGCGGAAGTATCCGAACCAGCCGCCGATCACGCGGATGAACAGCGCCACGACCAGCACGTAATAGACGATGTCGATACCGGTCGCGATCAGGGCGCGTGGCCCGTGCGCTGCCGCGAAGGCGAGATTGCGCCACGACCCGATCAGCCACTGAGCGAGGGCCAGAACCACGACACCGATGACGGCGACGAGGATGACGAGCCACCACCCCGCCTGGACCGGATTGCCACCGCGGCGGACCACGAGGCGCTCGATTGGACTGATCACCGGGTCGGTCAGCCGCCGCATTCCTCGCCCGACGGCGTTGAACGGCGAGACTTTTCGCGTGCGCACCAGCCATGCGACCAACGCCAGGACGGCCGCGAGCAGAAAGGCGCCGAGGACGACGTAGCGAATGACGGCGAGTATTTGGTCGGCCATCCTCACCGCTTACGGGCGTACGTGCCGACGAGCTGCGCCGAACCGACGATATGACCGTGTATCGCCGCTTCGAGCTGGGCTTTCGTCGCGCCGGAGTGGAGGTCGAGTGACGTGTCGAGAGCGTAGAGCTTGAAGAAGTAGCGATGCGGCTTGCCGGGAGGCGGGCAGGGGCCCCCGTAACCGATCTTCTTGAAGTCGTTGCGACCCTGCGCCGCGTTTCCCAGCGTCGAGAGCGTCTCGTCCCGTGCAACGTTCTCCGGAAGCGCGTTGGTCTTGCCGGGGAGGTTGAACAGCACCCAGTGCACCCAGGTGCCGGCCGGCGCGTCTGGGTCGTCGGCGATCAGCACGAAGGTTTGCGTCGACGCGGGGGCGCCGCTCCACGTGAGGGCGGGCGAGACATTCGCGCCGTCGCACGTGAATTTCTCGGGGATCGACGCACCCTCGGAGAAGGCGGAGCTGGTGAGGACGAGCGCCATCGTCATTTCAAGCCAGAGCATCCCTCACGATCCTCGCCTGCTCGGCCTGATGCGCGGCCGGATAGCCTTCGGCCGGGCTGGCTCGCTCCGGGCGAGAGACGTCCGTGATCGCGATGGCCTCCGGCGCGAGGTCGCGCAGCTCCGGCAGCATGAACTTGCGCGGCCCCATATTGCGCGGCTCTTCCTGGACCCACACGATCTCCGTGAGCTTCGGATAACGGCGCACCAGCTCCGTCAGGTCCGCGACGGGGAAGGGGTACAGCAGCTCGACCCGGCCGATCGCGACATGCGTCGCGGCGGAGCGGGCCGGAGCGGCGAGGAGGTCATAGTAGACCTTGCCGCTGCACAGCACCAAACGAGTGATCGCGTCACGGCGCTCGGCGGCGGCCGCGTCGTCGAGTACCGGCTGGAACCTGCTCTGGGTGAGATCCTCGAGTCGAGAGGTCGCCGCGGGTAGCCGCAGCAGACTCTTTGGCGTCATCAGAATCAGCGGCCGGATTTCCCCGTGCCGGGCCTGCCGCCGCAGCAGATGGAAGTACTGTGCCGGCGTCGTGCAGTTGGCGACTCGAATATTGCCTTCGGCGCCCAGGGCGAGGAACCGCTCCGGCCGCGCGCTCGAGTGCTCGGGTCCCTGGCCTTCATATCCGTGGGGCAACAGCAGCGTCAACCGCGACGTCTGGCCCCACTTCGCCAGTCCTGAAAATATGAACTGGTCGAGGATCACCTCGCCGCCGTTGGCGAAGTCGCCGTACTGCGCCTCCCACAGCACCAGCGCCTCGGGAGCCGCCACGGCGTAGCCGTACTCGAAGCCCATACACGCCAGCTCCGAAAGCGGGCTGTTGTGCAGCTCGAAGGGCGC
>DATFSB010000299.1:0-2471 GCA_035262825.1 Gemmatimonadales bacterium
CAGGTAAGTGCCAGGATCGAGACGATCGCCACGATTTTGATGCCGCCGCCGGACAACGGCGTGAAGTGTCCGACATATCCGGCGAACCCGACCGCGATCGCGGCGATCGACGCGGGATTGATCACGATGCCGTTGGCCCAGCCGTACAACCATCCCCACAGCGGGCTGTAGGCTTCGCGCAAATAGACGTACGCCCCGCCCGCGGCCGGCATCGCCGCCGCCAGCTCCGCGATCGACAGCGCTCCCAGGAGCGACACGATCCCGCCGACGATCCAGACCAGCACCATTAGCGACGTGACGTGCAACCCTTGCGCGATTTCCGCCGGCACGATGAAAATCGCCGACGCGATGATCGTTCCCACGTTGATCATCGTCGCGTCGAGCAGCGTGAGCTGGCGCTTGAGGTCGGTTACGGGGGCGTCAGCCATGCGCGGTAGGCCTGCTTCAAGAGTTGTTGGAAGTGGTAGACGCCTTCCTCGAAACGCACCGAGAACCGGCCGCGGTCGTACGCGCGGCTCGAGAGGCCGCGCTGCACCCGCTCGCAGATCTCGGCATCCTCCTGCTGCACCTGGTCGGAAAAGGTGACGTCGGACTCGATGCGCTCCGGTGCTCCGGGGCTCTCGAGATCGTCATAGTAGTAGCGGAACAGCACGCGGCACCGGTCCGACCCCCTGGGCTCCACGACGTTCAGCTGCAACCGTCCCGGCACCACGTTGAGCATCAGGTTGGGAAACACGAAGTAGTACAGTCCTTCGCCGCCCCCGGTCGTGTACACGTTGCGCTCGCCCGTGAGCGGCCCCACCTGCACGCTGTAGTACTCGTGCACGTCGGTGACGTAGTTCTGGTAGTCGTAGAGACTGTGGAGATCGGGATGGACGTAGGGGACGTGATAGCCTTCGAGGAAGTTGTCGACGTAGACCTTCCAATTGCACGCCACTTCGTAATCGACCTGCCGCGCGAAGCGCAGCGAACCCAGCACCGTAGGCGCCACGCGCTCGCGGATCCCGGCGAACACGGTCTCGATCGGCAGCGGCGTGGGCCCGAGATGAACGAACGCCAGCCCTTCCCACACTACGAGCGGCAGCGGGGTGAGCCCGTAGTCTTCCTTGTCGAACAGCTCTACCCGGTTGAAGTGCGGCACGCCGCGCAGCATGCCGTCGAGCCGGTAGGTCCACCCGTGATACTTGCAGATCAGCATGTCGCAATTCTCGTCCTTCAACGCCAGCGGCCCGCCGCGGTGGCGGCAGACGTTGAAAAACGCATGCAGCTCCCCCGCCTTGTCGCGCACCACGATCACCGGCTCCCCGGCGACCTCGGTGACGACGACATCCCCGGGCCGTGCGAGCCGGGTCAGATCGCCGACGTATTGCCATGTGCGCGCGAATACCGCCTGCCGGTCCATCTCGTGAAACGCGGGATCGGTATACCACGCCGAGGGGATCGTTTCCGCCCGTTCGACGGGGACGGAGGCGAGGTCGGCAGGATCGATGTTGGGGAGTGGTTCTGGCAAGCAGCGAAACTACGTCAGCCGTCGACTGTCAGCTATCAGCTAAAGAATACCATCCACGTACAGATCCATGCGCCATCCCTTCGGCGCCGCGAGGCCGCGCGCCAGGTCGACGCGCAGGATGCCATCGAGGAATGACGCACCCACGCCCACCGAGTACAGCGGACGCCCGGTAGACAACGCCCGTCCCGCTCCCGCCCATCCGGCATCGCTGAAGACCGCGAGTCTGGCGCCGGGCGAGGAGTTAGCCACCTCGCCGCGCGCCCGCCAGAAATCGGGCCCGCTGACGACGCCGCCGCCGTAGCCGCGCAGCGTCGCCGGGCCGCCGAGGAACCAGTGGCCCTGCACCGGCGCGTCACCGCCCGTCATCCCGGCCGCGACTTCCAGGGCACCGAGGAGCCTGCGCGGCAGCGGGGCGGTCAGGCGTGTCGTGAGGCTGGTCCGCGCGTAGTCGAACGTCCCCAGGGCAGCGTCCATCGTCCACTCCGCTCCGACGGTGACACCCCGCGTGGACACGCCGTGCGCACCGCGCACCGTGAGCGCCACGCCAAGCTCGCGCGCCGCAGCGGCCGTGATGTTGTTGTCGAACAGATGATCCGAATGAAACAGGTGCGGCAGCGAGATGTCGGTCTCCTTCGCAGCCGGGCGTTGCCACTCGCCGTAAAAGCGCAGCTGATAGCGCTGCGCTTCCGTCGGGGCCGGCCGCAGCAGGACTTCTCCTCCCCAGCTGCGATAGTAGACGCCGTCGTCGCGACCGAGCACGAGAGAGCCGATCGAGTTGCCGATGCCGAACGGCTTCGCCTCGGGATTCGCCGCGGCGAGGCGGCGATACCCCGCCACGCGCAGCGACACGTTGGGCGTTTCGCGCCCGACTCCCAGCTCCACATTGGGCCAGCGGTCGCCGCTGCCGAGGCGTGCCTCGGCGTCCGCCGTGAGCCGCCCGAAGTCGAAGCCGAGACGCGCG
>DATFSB010000300.1:0-2031 GCA_035262825.1 Gemmatimonadales bacterium
TCCATCCTGGCCCTGTAAGATCGCAGGACAATCGACGAACCGTGGTCATTTGCCGCGTATTGCCGCCACGTTAAACAAGGTGCTAAAAAGCGATGCCCGCGGCGTCGTTCAGGCGGGCGTTGTCGTTTAGGGGAGATTCCTCAACCGGAGTCCCAGCGCATGTCCCCTTGCCGGTCTATCGCTCTGTCGCGGCCCACATGCATCAGCATTTGCATGTGTGGGTGTCCGATCGCCATCGAGCGACCGGGGGAGACGGCGCGCACCACCTCGTAAGCCAGCACCTCGCGCCCGACCTCACCGGCCGCTCACCCGAGCGGCCTTTTCGTTTGTGGGACTGAAGACCGGAGGAGCCGGAGAGTCTATGGCGACGAAGACGATCACCATCGTTCCTCGACCGCTCGTGTGCCGCAATTGCGGCGCCGGCCAGGCCGCCGCGCCGGTCGCGATTTGTGAGCAGTGTCTCGGGGCCCTCGATGCCGCGTACGACGCGACGCGCCCGCTTCCCGCGCGAGCGGTCATCGAGTCGCGGCCCACCACCATGTGGCGCTACCGGGAATGGCTGCCGTTCGACGGCGATCCCCAGCTGTCGCTCGATACGGGCTTCACGCCACTCGTCGAAGCGCCGGCGCTCGCCAGGCGGCTCGGCGTCGCGCGGCTGTGGATCAAGAACGACGCAGTCTCGCATCCTTCACTGTCCTTCAAGGACCGCGTCGTCGCGACCGCGATCAACGCGGCCGTCGCCTTCAAGCTCGACACACTCGGCTGCGCTTCCACCGGCAACCTCGCGAACGCCGTCGCGGCGCAAGGAGCGCGCGCCGGTCTTCCGACCTGGGTGTTCATTCCCCAGGACCTCGAGGCGGGGAAGATCGTGGGGACGAGCGTGTACGGTGCGCACCTGGTGCGGGTCCAGGGCACCTACGACGACGTGAACCGGCTGTGCGCGCAGGTGGCCGACCGCTTCGCCTGGGGGATCGCGAACGTCAACCTGCGGAGCTACTACGGCGAGGGCTCGAAGACGATGGCGTTCGAGATCGCCGAGCAACTTGGGTGGCGATTGCCGACCGCCGTCGTCGCCCCCATGGCCGGCGGCTCGCTGGTCACGAAACTGCGCAAGGGGTTCGCCGAGTTCATCGCGGCGGGACTCGTTTCCGGATCCGTGCCGCGATTGTTCGGCGCCCAGGCGGCAGGGTGCGCCCCGATCGCGCGCCTGGTCGAGCGCGGCGGCGACGTGTTCGTGCCCGAGATCCCCAATACCATCGCGCGCTCCATCGCGATCGGGAATCCCGCCGACGGCGTGTTCGCCGCGCGCGCGATCCGCGAAACCGGCGGCTGGGCCGCGGCGGTGAGCGACGCGGAGCTGGTCGCGGGGATCCGCCTGCTCGCCGAAACGACCGGAATTTTCACCGAGACCGCCGGCGGCGTAACTGTCGCCGCCGCATTGCGTCTTGCTGAAACCCGACACCTGACACCTGACACCGAATTGGTCTTGTGCATCACCGGTAACGGCCTCAAGACGGTCGAGGTGCTCGGCGACGCGCTGCCCCAGGCGCCGGTGATCGCCCCGAAGCTGCGCGAGGTCGCGGCGCTGGTCGAGCGTGCCGCGGCTGAGAGTCCCCCGCTCCCGAAGGGGAGAGGGGAAAGGGAAGAGGCACTCACGGAGGTCTGACCATGTCGATCACAATTCATCTGCCTTCTGTGCTGGCCAGGCTGGCCGATGGCAGTCGCGTGCTCGAGGCGAGCGGCGACACACTGGGGGCGGCAGTCCTGGATGTGGCGACGCGATTTCCCTCGCTCGGTGAGCGGCTGCGCGACCAGCAGGGGAATCCGTATCCATTCGTGAACTATTTCCTCAACGACGAAGACGCCCGCTTTCGCGGCGGCTTCGAGGCGAGCGTGCGGGATGGTGACGAGGTAACGGTCGTCCCGTCGATCGCCGGAGGCTGAAGCCATGGCGCTGCCCGAACTTGCTCCGGACGAAATCCTGCGGTACAGCCGTCATCTCATCCTTCCCGATGTCGGCGTGGAGGGACA
>DATFSB010000301.1:0-4644 GCA_035262825.1 Gemmatimonadales bacterium
CGCGTGCTGTCGCCGAGCCGGCTCTTTAGAGCTCGGATCGACGGGGCAGAATCCTATTCGCTCCGCAGCGCGATGACCGGATCGAGCCGCGCCGCACGACGTGCCGGAACCCAGCTGGCGACCAGCGCCGCGAGCACGAGCGCCAGGGCGGCCGCGCCGAATGCGACGCCGTCGGTGGGCGGCACGCCGTAGAGCAGGTCGCGGATCAGCCGCGTCGCGGCGAATGCCGCGAGCGAGCCAAGCACCACCCCGCTCACCGTCAGTACCAGGCCCTGGCGCAGCACCAGGCCCAGCACGTGAGCGTGCTGCGCCCCCAACGCGACGCGCACACCGATCTCCCGCGTGCGCTGCGCTACGCTGAACGCCGTCACGCCGTAGATCCCGATCAGCACGAGCAGCAACGCCACAACGCCGAGTCCGCCCGAGACGTACAGCGCCAATCGTTGGGGGAACAGCGACGTGGCGGTCTGCTCGCGCATCGTCTGCGCCCGCAGAATCGGGAGTGACGGATCGATCCCGGCCACGATGCGCCGTACTGCCGCTCCCGGCGCCGCCGCGCCGGGTTCCGTCTTGATCAACAGGTTGATGCGCCCGAAGTAGCGCTGTCCCAGCGTGACGTAGATGAAGTTGCGCGGCGCTTCGCCGAGCGATCGGTATTTCGCGTTGCGCGCAACGCCGATTACCGTGACGTTCGTCCTCTCGTTCGTCAGGGTGCGCCCGATGGGGTCCTCACCCGGAAAGAGGGCGGCGGCGAAGGATTGGTTGAGGATCGCCACGTCGCCCCCGCCGCTGCGGTCCGCCTCGGTGAAGTCCCGGCCACGAACGAGCGGTATTCCCAGCGTCGTGAAGTAGCCGGGTGTGACGACGTTCCAGTCGGCGCGCCAGCCCTCACGAGGGTCCGGCGGCTCACGTCCGGCAACCTTGATTTCCCCCATTCCCAGCCCACCGCCGTCGAGCGGTAGCATCGCCGCGAGCGCTGCGGAGCGGACGCCCGGCAACGCGCGCGAGCGCTCGAGGATTTCGGCGGCCACTCGACGTCCTTGGGCGTCGTTGTAATTCGAAAGTCCGAGATCCATCGAGGCGATCGAGACGTCCCGCGGCTCGAAGCCGGGGTCGATGCTGCGCGCGTGCGCGAGCGTGCGCGCGAACAGCCCCGCCACCATCAGGAGCAGCATCGAGAACGCGATCTGGGTCACGAGCAGCCCGCTGCGCAGCCGCAGCCGCCGTTTCCCGGCGCCGCCGCCATCCCCCGACTTGAGCGAGGGGACGAGGTCGGGATGCGTAGTCTGTAACGCGGGCACGATGCCGGCGAGGAGTCCCGTCGCGAGCGACACGACCAGGGCGAAGCCGAGCACGCGCCAGTCGAGCCGGGGGTCGACCGAGAGCTGCATCGGCAGGCGCGGCACGAGCCCCAGCAAGCCGGCGACGAGCCAGCGCGCCAGCACGACGCCGGCCGCGCCCGCCGCCACGAACAGGAGCAGGCTCTCGATGACGAGCTGCTTGACGAGCTGTGTCCGGGAGGCACCGAGTGCCAATCGCACCGCGATCTCCCGCCGCCGCACGGTCGCCCGCGCCAGCAGCATCCCGGCAACGTTGATGCTCGCGATGACGAGGACGAGCCCGGCGACGACCAGCAGCATGACCATGAATCCCGCGATCTGCCCCTGGATGTCCGCCGGAAAGAGACTGGCCGGCGCGACCACGACGCCTTTCCCGTCATAGGCGTCCGGGTAGTCCTGCGCCTGCCGCGCGGCGATCGTCGACAACTCGGCCTGCGCCTGGTTGACGCCGATATCGGGCGCCAGCCGGGCGATTCCGATCAGCCACACCGACCTGCGCTCGGAAAAGAGGTCCGCCGGAGTCCCGAGATGCGTCGCGGCGGCCAGCGGGACCCACCCGTCGGGCGCCACGATGAACGGACCCTGGAATCGCTCCTGGGCGACCCCGATGACCGTGAACGGCGACCGATTCAACACGATGGTCCGGCCGACGATCGACGAGTCGGCGTCGAAGTGCCGCTCCCAGAACTTGTGACTGAGGACGACGACGGGGTTGCCTCCGGGTGCGCGGTCATCGTCCGGCGTGAAGAAGCGACCGAAGGCGGGGCGCGCTTCGAGGATGGCGAACATGGTGCCGCTGACCGGGGACACCTCGATCGGCTCGCCGCCGTTCGGCCCCATGAGGCTGACGGCCTTGGGCTCGAGATCGAGAGCAGCAGCGCCGCTCAACGACTTGGCCGCGCTATAGTCCTGGAAGGTCGGATACGCGAACGTGTCGAAACCACGACCGTCCTGAGTACGTCCCAGCATCACGAGGCGCCCGGGATGACCCACCCCGGGTGGCGGACGGAGCAGCAGCGTGTTGGCGATGGTGACGATGCCGGTCGTGGCACCTATGCCGATGGCGATCGAGATGATCGAGACGATCGCGAAAATGGGGCTGCGCGCGAGCGCGCGTGCGGCGTAGCGGACGTCTTGTCTCAGCAGGTCGAGCATGACGTTGCCGGAGGAAGGGGGGCCCGGTCCCTACGGCCCCTGCGGCGAGACGGTTTCCTAGTGACCCGCCGTCGCGTAGACTGGGGTCAAGGGTGGAGGTCCCGAACCATGGACATCGGTGGTTTCCTCGTCATGTTGATCGCCTTCACCGGAGCGGCGGTGACGGTAATCTGGGTGATCTCCCAATCGATCATGCGCCTCAAGCGGATGGACGCCACGAGCGGTCCCAATCAGTTGACGCCCGAGGAGATCGATGCGATCCGCGCCTGGCTCGCCGAGCAGGATCATCGCGACGCTCGGATCGCGGAACTCGAAGAGCGGCTGGACTTTGCGGAACGGGTGCTGGGCCGCACCCGGGAGGCGCAACAGCTGGGAAACCCCTCCGACAAGCCGTAGCCCAGCCGGAGCTGAAACCATCCTTGCGGTCTCTCCGTCATATGGGTATCCAATAGGACGGGAGGGAGACCTATGGATGTTCAGCAGGGCACGCTGGCGCTGATGATCCTCCGGACCCTCGAGGTCCTGGGACCGCTGCACGGCTACGGCATCGCCCGTCGCATCGAAGAGACGAGCCAGCACCGGCTCACGCTCAACTACGGCACCCTCTACCCCGCCCTGGTGAAGCTCGAGCAGGAAGGCAGCGTCACGAGTCTGTGGCGCCACTCCGAAAACAACCGCCGCGCGAAGTACTACGCGCTCACCGCCGCGGGCAGGAAACAGCTGGCGCGCGAGACCCGCGAATGGCACGAGACCGCGGAGCTGATCGCGGCCTTTCTCGCCCCGCGCCGGGAGGCCCCATGAGACAGATCCGCGCCCTGGTCGCGCGCCTCGCGGGCATGTTCACGAAGGACCGCGCCGACGACGACCTCACCGAAGAGCTGCAATCGCATCTCGAGATGGAGACCGCGGAGTACATGCGCCGCGGCATGGCGCCGGAAGACGCGCGGCGCCAGGCCCTGCTTGCCTCCGGCGGCCTCACGCGAGCAGTCGAGGCGGTGCGCGACCGGCGCGGGCTGCCGTGGCTCGAGAGCATCGCCGTCGACCTGCGCTACGCCCTGCGCACACTGCGCCGCAATCCGGCGTTCACCGCCGTGGTCGTGCTGACGCTGGCGCTGGGCATCGGCGCCAACACCGCGATCTTCAGCGTCGTGCGCGGCGTGCTGCTCAAGCCGCTGCCGCATCGCGACGGCGACCGCCTCATCTACCTGCGGCAATCGACCGACGGGCCGGGGGGCGCCAACATCGGCTTCTCGGTGCCGGAAGTGACCGATCTCCGCGCTGGCGCCCCGAAGCTCGGCGCGATCGCCGAGTACTCCGCCTGGTCGGTCACGCTGCAGGGGGAGAAGGACGCGGTCAAGATCAACGCCGGGCTCGTGACCGGAAACTTCTTCGAGATCATGGGGCTCTCCCCCGTGCTCGGTAGGCTGACGCGGCCCTCGGACGACGGGCCGGGCGTCCCGCCCGTCATGGTGCTGACGCACGAATACTGGATGAAGCGCTTCGGCGGTGACTCGGCCATCGTGGGACGAATTGTACGGACCGACGGCGGACCCGTGGCGGTGATCGGCGTCTTGCAGCCCGCGCCCTATTTCCCCGACCCCGTCGACGCGTTCTTCAACATGGTCGTCAGCCCGCACCACTTGAGCGCCTTCATGGTGCAGGGCCGCACGCACCGCATGACCGAAATGATCGCCCGCTTGGCACCGGGAGCGAGCGTGCAGCAGGCGCGCACGGAGGTCCTGGGGACGTACGCGCGCATGCAGCATGACCATCCGGAGGCCTACGACCCGGGGTCGCACTACCGCGTCGCCGTGCTCCCGTTCAAGGACGCGATTGGCGAGCGGGCGCAGCTCACGCTCTGGCTGCTGATGGGCGCCGCGGCGTTCGTCATGATCATTGCGGCCGCCAATGTGGCGAACCTGACGCTGATGCGCGGCGTGCGCCGCGAGCCCGAGCTGGTGGCGCGCGCGGCGCTCGGCGCGGGCGTGACCCGGCTGCGGCGGCTGCTGCTCGTCGAGAACCTCGTTCTCGCCGTGCTCGGCGCGGCGTTCGGCACGGGCCTCGCCATCTTCGGCGTGCGGTTGCTCACCGCCTTCGCCGCCCGCTACTCCCCGCGGGCCAACGAAATCGTGCTCGACGCGACGGTGCT